>DASXTN010000190.1:0-4990 GCA_036505435.1 Thermoanaerobaculia bacterium
CTGCTCGGCAGCGATCTGGGCGTCGGTGAGCGCGTTCTTCATCACACGGGCGGGGCCGTCACCGTTTTCCGGCGGCGCGGCGATGTGATGGGCGTCCCCCGACATGCCGTAACCCACGAGCTCCGCGTAGATCCGCGCTCCGCGCTTCTTGGCCGCTTCCATCTCCTCGAGAACGACGAGACCGGCTCCTTCGCCGATCACGAAGCCGTCGCGGTCGCGATCCCAGGGCCGGGACGCGCGTTCCGGCTCGTCGTTACGGGTCGAGAGAGCGCGCATGACGGCGAAGCCGCCCACCGCGAGCGGAGTGATGACCGATTCCGTCCCCCCGGCGATCGCGGCGTCCGCGTCGCCGTACTGGACCATCCGGTACGCCTCCCCGACCGCGTGCGCTCCGGTCGTGCAGGCGGTGACCGTCGTCAGGTTCGGACCCTTCAGACCGTACTTGATCGAGACGTTGCCGGCCGCCTCGTTCGCAATCAGGGCTGTGATGAAGAAGGGAGAGATGACGCGCGGCCCGCGCTGCAGGTAGTTCTTCTGCGTCTCCTCGATGATCGGCAACCCTCCGATTCCCGATCCGATCACGACCGCAATCCGCTCCCGATTCTCGTCCGTGACCGGAAGACCCGAGTCCTCCATGGCGAAATGCGCCGCAGCCATCGCATAGTGGATGAAGGTGTCCATCTTCTTGATCTCCTTCTTCTCGATGTAGAGAGAAGGATCGAACCCCTTCACCTCCCCGGCGATGCGGCAGGTGAGCACCGAGGCGTCGAAACGTGTGATCGGGCCGACGCCGCTCTTTCCCTCGACGAGGGCGTTCCAGTTTTCATCGTTGCCGATGCCGAGAGGGGAGACGAGTCCCACCCCCGTCACGGCCACGCGGCGCGGAGAGGACGCGCGAGGCATGGGTTGTCAGTTTTGCGGGGAGTTCTTCTCGATGTACTCGATGGCGTCCTTGACCTTCTGGATCTTCTCCGCGGCCTCGTCGGGAATCTCCAGATTAAAGGCCTCCTCGAATGCCATCACGAGCTCGACGGTGTCGAGAGAGTCTGCGCCCAGGTCGTCCACGAAAGAAGCTTCGGGGGTCACTTCGTTGGCATCGACGCCGAGCTGCTCGACGATGATGCTCTTCACCTTTTCTTCGACAGCCATCCATCCTCCTTCTTCGGGCGAAAAAGCGGACGTATTCTAGACGTAAAACGGCTCACATGTAGAGCCCTCCGCTGACGTTCAAGACCGCCCCGGTGATGTATCCGGCCTCTTCGGACGCGAGAAAAGCGACGGCGGTCGAAACGTCCTCGGGATGGCCGAGGCGCTGCAACGGAATCTGCCCCGAAAGGCTCTCCCGCGCTTGCTCCGACATCCGGTCGGTCATCGCGGTCGCGATGAACCCTGGCGCAACGGCGTTGCAGGTGATGTTTCGCGAGCCGAGCTCCCGCGCAACCGACCGCGTCAGGCCGATCAAGCCCGCCTTGGCTGCGGCGTAGTTCGCCTGTCCCGCGTTGCCCATCAAACCGACGACCGACGTAACGTTGACGATCCGCCCATATCTTCGGCGAACCATGCCCTTGACGGCCGCCTGAGTCAGCAGGAAGGCTCCGGTCAGATTCGTGGACAAGACGCGATCCCACGCCTCGCGGGACATACGGAGGATGAGATTGTCCTCGGAGATCCCCGCGTTGTTGACCAGAACGTCGATCTGCCCGTGCTCTTCGAGAGCGCTCTTCATGGCCGCATCGATCGAGGTCGGGTCGGAGACGTCGAGTGCTATGACTCGCGCGCGGCCGCCGGCGGCGGAGATGTCGGAAACGACCCGGTCGAGCGCCGAAGTCGAACGGGCGGCGGCGAGCAGCGTGGCTCCCTCCGACGCGAGCCGCCGCGCGATCGCCTCCCCGATCCCGCGGGAGGCACCGGTGACGAGCGCTACCCTGCCTTCGAACCGATTCACTCCCTGAGACTATCTGACGGAGTGGTTCAAGGTTCAAGATTCAAAGTTCAGGTAGGAAGTTGCGGGATTCCTTGAACCTTGAGCTTTGAACTTTGAACGCCGGATCATCGCGGCTCGCCCGCGATGTCCGGCAGGTTCCTACTCCACTCGTCGACGATCACGCGCGCGATCTCTCCAATGGCGACCACCGCCGGATGGGTCGCGGCGGTGTCGTTCGCGGCCGGGCTCCGGTCAGTGAACACCACGAGCACGAACCGCCCCTTGCTCGTCCGTAGGATGCCGGCGTCGTTTCGCACGCCCGACATCGTCCCGGTTTTTCCGGCCCACAGCGCGGCCGAAGAGAAACGCCGCGCGATGCGCGCTCGGCTGGGAGCGGTGTCGAGATAGTGGAAGATCCGGCGGGACGACTCGGCATCGAGAAGCTCGCCGCGCCCGACTCGCGAGAACCACTCGACGACCTCGTGCGGCGTCACGGTCCCGAACCTGAAGCCGGTCCAGCGCGGACCCGGAGCCGCCGGATCCTGCCACGGCAGAAGCGAAAGAAGCCGGATGCTCGTGAATCCGAGAGACTCCATTCGCGCGTTCACGTTCTCGATCCCGAGACGATCGATCCAGGCGTTGGTCGCCGTGTTGTCCGAGGGTCCGACCATGAGCGTGAGCAGGTCGTTCCAGGTGGGATTCAGTCCGGGATCGAAGAGCTGCAGCCATCCCGACTCGGAAGCCTTGTTTCCCCCGGTCAGGGTCCAGCGCTCCGAGAGATCGACACGTCCTTCGCTCACGGCCGCCATCGCGTCGGTCAGGACCGCGATCTTGATGACGGAAGCCGCCTCGAAGCGTTCGTCACCATTGCGTTCGTAGACGAGACCGCTCTCGAGATGCCGGGCGGCGACACCGATGCGGCAGGAGCAGAGCCGCTCGCCGGCGTCGACGGCGGCATCGAGCGACGACGGCGGGGCCGGCGGACGGACCGGAGCTCCTGCGCAGGCGCCCGCCAGAATCGCCGCGAGGACGATCCCGACGAGGAGAAGGGCACGCCTCACACCGATCCATCCCAGGACTCGACGTGGAGACCCCGCTCGATGCGGCGCACGAGACCGGCGAGCACGTTGCCCGGACCGATTTCGAGCACATGGTCGACTCCCTCGGCCGCGAGGCGACGCACGCTCTCGACCCAGCGCACCGGCGAGTCGATCTGGCGCACGAGGGCATCGCGAAGGAGCTCACCCCGCCACACGGGAGCCGCATCGACGTTGGTCACGACCGGGAGCGCCGCGTCGGAAAAGGCGGTCGCGCCGAGGACCTCCTCCATGCGCTCCCGCGCCGGGCGCATGAGCGGCGAGTGGAACGGCGCAGACACGGGCAACGGGATCGCGCGCTTCGCTCCTCTCGCGAGGCAGGCCGAGGAGGCGCGCTCGACCGCTTCCGTATGCCCGGCGATCACCGTTTGCTCCGGAGAGTTGTAGTTCGCCGCGGCGACGACTTCCCCGGATGCCGATTCGAGGCACGCCGATTCGACCTCGCCCGCGGCGAGGCCGACGATCGCCGCCATCGCGCCTATCCCGGCCGGCACCGCCTCCTGCATGAGCTCTCCGCGCCTGCGAACGACGCGCACCGCGTCCCCGAACGCGAGCGCTCCGACGGCGACGCACGCCGAGTACTCACCCAACGAGTGCCCGGCGGCGAACGCGGCGCCCTCCAGCTTTTCGGGAGAGCGCGCACGGAGCTCCGCGAGCGCGGCAACCGAGTGAGTCAGGATTGCCGGCTGTGTGTTCGCCGTGCGCTTCAGCTCCTCGTCCGGCCCTTCGAAGCAAAGACGCGAAAGGGGGAACCCGAGAGCCGCATCGGCCTCCTCGAAGACCGCCCGCGCCGCGGCCGACCTTTCGAAGAGCGGCCGACCCATGCCGACGAACTGCGAGCCCTGGCCCGGAAAGAGCAGAGCGAGGCTACTCAACGCATCGCGGCAAACGGCGGATCACCACCGCACGAGCACGGAACCCCAGACGAGCCCGGCCCCGAAGGCGGTCATCAATACCAGATCCCCCTCGCGGATCCGCCCGTCGCGCGCGCACTCGTCGAGCGCGATCGGAATCGATGCCGACGACGTGTTCCCGTAGCGCTCGATGTTCTTCACGACCTTGGAAGGCGCGATCTTCAGCTTCTCGCCGACCGCATTGATGATCCGCTCGTTCGCCTGGTGCGGGATGAAGAGGTCGAGCTGCTCGTGGGTGAAGCCCTGTTCGGCAAGGAGCTCCGAGGTGACGTCCGCCATCGCTTTGACCGCGACCTTGAACGTCTCGTTGCCCTTCATCTTGATGTACGGGAGTTTCTCCTCGATCGACTTCGGGTCGTTCGGCGGCCGATTCGATCCGCCGCCCGGCATGCAGATGAAATCCGCGTAGCAGCCATTCGACTTCATCCGGCTGCCGAGGATCCCGTGGTCTCCCTTCGTCGCCTGAAGGACGACCGCTCCAGCACCATCGCCGAAAAGAACACACGTCGAGCGGTCGGTCCAGTCCACGAAGCGGGAGAGGATCTCGCCGCCCACGACGAGCACGTTCTCCGCCTTGTTCGACTGAATCAGCCCGTCGGCCAGGTGCAGTCCGTAAAGAAATCCGACGCAGGCGGCGCCGACGTCGGAGGCCGCCGCCTTGGTCGCCCCGAGGTTGCGCTGGACGAGACACGAGGACGCCGGGAAGAGCATGTCGCTCGAGATCGTGCCGACGAGGATCATGTCGAGATCTTCGGGCCTGACGTGCGAGCGCTTCAACGCCAGCTCCGAGGCCTTCGTGCAGAGGTCGGAGAACTTCTCGCCTTCCGAAACGATCCGGCGCTCCTTGATGCCGGTGCGGCTCGTGATCCATTCGTCCGACGTATCGACGAGCTTTTCGAGATCCGCATTGCTCAAGACCTTCTTGGGCACGGCGGCGCCGGTTCCAACGATGCGGGCACGGTTCATGGCAAATCCGAATTCAGTCTATGCCTTGAGAAGCGACGCCTCGCGAGAGTGAAGCTCGGCGATGGAGGTCTGGATCTTCTCCGCGAGAC
>DASXTN010000191.1:0-4487 GCA_036505435.1 Thermoanaerobaculia bacterium
TCGGCGCCTCGCCAGGGATCGGCGGCAAGCGTCTCGGCGACGACGAAGGGTTCCGACAGAACGCGACGGAGGGCGAGAAACCCGTCGACTGCGAAAAGACTCGCAGAGGCGGCTGCCATGAGGAGGAGGAGCCGCCGGCCGGAGGGCGCGAGGCGCCGGCCGACGAAAATCACGATTGCGAGGATCCCGGCGAGCCCCAGCGCGCGCGGGACAGCCGCCGCTCGCGCCTCTCGAACGCGATCGCGTCGCCGGATACCTCCCCGCCCGAGCGACGCCGACGCCTCTGTCGCGATCGACACTCCCGGATCGGGGAGAAAGAGGTCGTGGATTCTCCAGCCGCCCGGCGTGCGCGCGAGCGACCAGCGGGTCTTCAAGACGCCCGCCGGATAGCGAAGACCGAGCCCGAGGATCACTCGATCGCCGTCCGCGCGGGCAGACGACCACGCGATTTCCGCCGCGGCTCCGCGGGGCGGCTCGAGGGTTTCGGCGAACCGGTCGAGGATCCCAGAACGGATGCGTTCGCGTTGTCTCGGAGAGAGCTGCTGCCACACCTCCGCTCCGAGAAAGTGCTCCGCAATCGACTCCGCCGCGATCGTTTCCCGCAGAAGCCGTGGATCTCCCCGCAGAAGCGCCTCGGCGGCGCGGCGGCCGACCTCGGATGCCTCCTCGACCTCCGCGGGGGAAACCTCCCCCGAAAGACCCGCCGCCGCGAGGATGACCGCGGCGAGGAGAAGCGCTCGCCGAAGAAAGGCGATCAGGCGGCGATCGGCTCGAGCCGCTCGACGCGCGGCGAAAGCGACTCCGCTCCGCGCTCGGTGCAGAGGATGTCGTCCTCGATCCGCACACCGAAGCGGCCCGGAAGGTAGATCCCGGGCTCGGAGGTGAACGTCATGCCCGGCTCGAGAAGCGTCTTCTCGTGGCCGACCATGTACGGTGGCTCGTGAACGTCGATGCCGAGACCGTGGCCGAGCCGATGAGTGAAGTATTCGCCGTAGCCCGCCTTTTCGATGATCCGTCGGGCCGCGGCGTCGACCTCCGAACACGGCACGCCCGGAGCCGCGCGCTCGATCGCCGCGCCCTGCGCCTCGAGAACGATCCCCCAGACCTTTCGGTACTCGTCGGACGGTCGACCGAACCAGGTCGACCGCGTGATGTCGTAGTAATAACCCTCCGGTTTGTCCCAGGCGTCGATCAACACCGCTTCGTTCATCGCGAGCGCACGCTGCGTGGACGCGCCGTGCGGGAGAGCGGAGGAGGAACCGAACTGCACGACGTTTTCGCCTCCGAAGAGCGTCGAGATCTCCGCTTCGATCGCTCCGGGAGAGAGTGCTTCGAAGGCGCGCCGGAATCGGGGAAGGGCGACTGCGATCGCCCGGCGCATCGCCTCGATCTCTTCGGGCGTCTTGATCATGCGAACCGAGCCGAAGACCGGGCCCGCGGAGACCGGCTTCCACGCCGGGCGCCGCGCGAGAAGCCGCTCGACGTCGTCATACGCCGTCGACGGCTCGATCGCCAGGGTTCCCGCGGCTCCAGGGAACAGAGCAGCGGCCTTCGAGAACGGGTCTTCGGTCTCACCCCAGGTCATGACGTCGGAGACGGCCGACATTCCTCGCAGCCGGCTCTCCTCGAACGCGGGGCAGAGGACCACGGGGGGGCGGTCGGCGAAGAGCAAGAGAGCCGTGAGCCGTTCGCTCCGCCAGAAGTTGATCCCGGTCAAATAAAAAAGGTTCGAGGAGGGGGTCGCAAACAGGCCATCGGCGGGAATGCCGGTAAGCCGCTCCCGGATCCGCTCGAGCCTCTTCGCGTAGACCTCCCGATCGAGGGCCATCGCCGGGGATGCTAGCAGACAATAGAATCCACCTCGGAGGATGCGAGGCGCGAAGCTCACGCTGCGATGGGAAGGGACGTGAAGCTCTCTTTCGTTCTCTCCCTCCTTCTCGCCTCTTCTCCCTCGTCTCTTCCTCCTGACCGAGCCCGCGACCTCCTCCACCGTCTCCTGTCGGAGGACGAGGCATCTCGTTTCACCGCGCGAACTGCGATCTCGCGCTCCGGCGACCGTTCGCTCGTGCCCGCGCTCGTCGATGCGCTCTTCTTCGCGTCTCCGGGACAGCGTGACGACGTTGTCGGCTGTCTCGAGTCGCTCTCCGGCGAGCGACTGGGACCGCACTACCGCTACTGGATCGAGTATCTCGGGGGACACGAGGAGATCCGGCCGAAAGAGGGTTATCGCGACTGGAAGGCGGCGCTGTTCGCGCGGATCGATTCGGCTTTCGGAAAGTTCCTTCATTCGGCTCTCCCGATCGCGATCCGGCCTGAGGAAATCGTCTGGGGGGGCGTCCGCAAGGACGGGATTCCGGCCCTCGTGAACCCCGAAACCGTTCCCGCCGCGAAGGCGACGTTTCTCGAAGACTCGGAGACCGTGATCGGCGTCCAGCTCAGCGGGGAGAGCCGCGCGTATCCGCAGCGGATCCTCGACTGGCATGAGATGGTGAACGATGTCGTCGGCGGGCGGCAATTCGCGCTCTCGTACTGCACCCTTTGCGGCTCGGCGATCGCCTACGCAACGGGGAGGGCCGACGGTGGGGCGCTCGTCTTCGGATCCTCCGGGCTCCTCTACCGATCGAACAAGCTCATGTACGACCAGGGCACATTGTCGCTCTGGAGCAATCTGACCGGAGAGCCCGTCGTCGGTCCACTCGTGGGCCGCGGAATCCGCCTGACGCCTCTGCCGCTCACCGTGACGACGTGGAAAGAGTGGAGGACGCGCCATCCATCGACGACCGTCCTCTCTCTCCGGACCGGGCATCGCCGCGATTATTCGGCGGGCGCGGCGTACGGTCCGTACTTCACAAGCCCGGAGACGATGTTTCCGGTCTGGAGGAAGAATCCGGCATTGCCGGCGAAAGCGTGGATCTATGGAATTCGCGCGGGCGGCAGCGCAAAGGCGTATCCGCTCGAGCAATTGCTTCGCGAGCGTGTCGTCAACGACGCCGTCGGCGTGGTCTCGATCGTGCTCGTCGTGGACACGGAGAGCGGAGCGGTGCGAGCTTATCGCCGACAGGATCACCTTTTCGCCGAGGGACCCTCCTCCGCACAGCTGATCGAACTCGCTACCGGCGAGCGGTGGTCGGTCGGCGAAGATGCTTTGTGGCCGGAGTCCGACGTGGGACCGCTCGAGCGCGTGGCGGGACATCGGGCGTACTGGTTCGGCTGGTATGCGTTCTTCCCGCAAACCGATCTGTACGACGGTTGCGCCGACCGCCTGGCGGGAGAAAGATGAAGGCGCGCGAAGAGGTCTTCATGCGCTGCGCGAAGCGGTCCCGCCCCGCCCGGGCGATGCTCGAGGAGAGGTTCTCCGTCGTTTTCCCTTTCCCGTTTTCCGTTTTACGGTTCTCGAAGATCCCGTCCGGTCATCTCTTTCGGGACGGAGAGTCCCTGCACTCCTAAGAGCGTCGGCGCGACGTCCGAGAGGGAGCCTCCCGGTCGCAGCGGCCCGCCGGCGCGAGCGACTACGATCGGCACCGGGTTCGTCGTGTGCGCCGTGTGAGGCTCTCCGGTCGCGGGGTCGATCATTTGTTCCGCGTTGCCGTGATCGGCGGTCATCACGAGAAGCCAGCCCCCTTCCCTCGCCGCCGTTTCGATCCGCGCGAAGCACCGGTCGAGCGTCTCGATGGCAGCGATCGTCTCCGGCAGCCGGCCCGTGTGTCCCACCATGTCCGCGTTGGCGAAGTTGACGACGAGCGCTCCGAATCCATTCGTGGACATCGCACGGACCGCTTCGTTCGCAATGTCTACGGCGCTCATTTGGGGATGAAGGTCGTAGGTCGCTCCCTTCCACGACGGCACGAGAAGCCGCTCCTCGCCCGGATACGGCGCCTCGATCCCGCCGTTGAAGAAGTACGTGACGTGGGCGTACTTCTCCGTCTCCGCGAGCCGGAGATTGCGCACGCCTGCCTCCGACCAGACCGCGGCGAGGATCCGCTCGAGCTTCGGTGTCGGGAACGCGACCGGCAGAGCGAACTCCTTCTTGTATTCGGTGAAACAGACGAAGAGGACCGACGGCGGATCGCCGCGTTCGAACTCCGCGAACTCCGCCTCGGTGAACGCTCGAGTGATCTGACGGGCCCGATCCGCGCGGAAGTTGAAGAAGACGACGGAGTCGCCGTCGGCGACCGGACCGAGGGGAGCACCTCGTCGTTCGATCACGGTCGGAACGATGAATTCGTCCGACTCCCCGCGCGTGTACGCCTCCTCGATGGCGGCTCGCGTGCTGCGGGCGCGGCGGCCGCGGCCGAACCGAAGCGCCTCCCAGGCGAGCGCGACCCGGTCCCAGCGACGGTCGCGGTCCATCGCGTAGTAGCGGCCCGAAACAGTCGCGATCTCGCCCCCCTTCGCCGCGAGCTCTTGCTCGAGCCGCGCGACGTAAACGAGCGCGGATCGGGGAGGCGTGTCGCGGCCGTCGGTGAACACGTGAACCCGGACCCGCG
>DASXTN010000192.1:0-1700 GCA_036505435.1 Thermoanaerobaculia bacterium
TCCCGAATCGATCACCGGCGACAGAGAGGATCGGCTCGCGAGCGATCGCGCCCAGCGTCGGGAGCCTTCGAGCTTCTCGACAGCTCCGGCGCGGGCCTCTTTCCGAAATCCTTCCAGCGGCCGGGCGGAGCGCAGACGAGCGACCTCATCGGCGAGAACCCTTTCGTAACTTCGGAGCACCGACCGGCGCTCTGGGGCCGGAAGAGAATCCAGAAAGGCGATGCGAGCGAGACCATCGTCCCGTGCCCGAGGCGGCGGCGGCAGTTCGAGAAGCCAGCGGCGGAGCTCCCGTCTGCCCGCGGCGGTCACGCGATAGAGGTTTCGATGGGGACCGCGACGCGGGCCCAGTAGCCGCAGGACGACGAAACCTTCTCGCCGAAGTCGGGCGAGTTCTGGGTAAATCTGTGAGATTTCCGCCTTCCAGACCGGCTCCAGCTCTTCACGAATCGCGCGGGACAGGTCGTAGCCGGTGCGCGGCTGGCTCGTGAGAAGGCCCAGGAGGACGTGCGGGAGCGACAACGGAAAACTATATCAAGACTGATATAGCTGGGTTCGCCCGCAGCCTCCGGAATTGTCCAGAAAAGGGAAAAGTCAAGGCAAAAAAAGGGGGCCCGCAGGCCCCCACAGAAGTCTCGTGGGTTTTCGTAAATCCTTGATTTACTTCTTCTTCTTGCCGCCCTTCTTCGTGGTCTTCTTGGCGGCCTTCCTCTTCGTAGCCATGACGTCACCTCCCTCCCGACAGCTGATTGACAGTCTTTGGGCGAGGTGCTAATTTTGCCGACCCCTGTGAGGGGCGTGTCGCCTTCAGTCTGTCGCTGCCGAACGATTGACAGGTCATACGTCCTGATCGCCGGATGGGCCGCAACCCGTCCGGCGATTCAATTCTAGGGTCTTCCCTTCCGGATACAACAACTATTTCTGTTTCGTTGGTTCGCGTTGGACGCATTCTCCCGCCCCTTCGAGTGCCGTGTCAAGCGCGCGACTAGAATCGGCGGGTGACTCCGATCACTCTGGCTCACAGCCCGGACTCCGACGACGCGTTCATGTTCTATGGGCTGGCTCGCGGCGAGGTCGACACGGAAGGGCTCGTCTTCTCGCATGAGCTCTCCGACATCGAGTCGCTCAACCGCCGCGCGATGGCGGGGGAGCTCGACGTTACCGCGGTCTCCTTCCACGCATACGCTTACCTCGCCGACCGGTATCTTCTCCTTCCTCATGGGGCGTCGTTCGGCGACGGCTACGGACCGGTCGTCGTTGCACGAGAGCCTCTCTCCCGCGAGCAGGTCGCATCGGGTGAAGTCGTCGTCGCGTCGCCGGGTAAGCGGACGACGGCGGCCCTGGCGCTCGCGCTCTGGGCTCCCGGCTCGCGCACCGAGGAGCTCGCGTTCGACCGAATCCAACCGGCGGTTGCTTCCGGACTGGTGGATGCCGGTCTTCTGATCCACGAGGGCCAGCTCACCTTCACCGACGACGGGCTCATCGAGGTCGTCGATCTCGGGCGCTGGTGGAAGGCGGAGACCGCGTTGCCCCTGCCGCTCGGCGGCAACGTCGTGCGCCGTGACCTCGGACCCGAACGGATCGGCCGAATCTCGCGGGCGATCGAGCGTTCGATCGAGTACGGAATCGCGCATCGCGACGCCGCTCTCTCGCATGCCCTCGACTACGCCCGCGGCCTCGACCGGGCACGCGCGGATCGGTTC
>DASXTN010000193.1:0-3858 GCA_036505435.1 Thermoanaerobaculia bacterium
CGCGGTGGCCCGAAGAATCGACCGCGCTCGAAGATCTTCTCACCCGCCAGAAATGTGACGCCGACGACGCCGAAGAGCGTATGGCCGAGATACGGCGTCAGCTTGTGCCGGTGGTGAATCGAGTCGGGACGGACCTCGAACGACGCATCCGGATCCCACACAACCAGGTCCGCGTCGTACCCGGCGGCAATTCTTCCTTTCCGTGCGGCGACATCTCCCAGCCGCGCGGGCGCGGCGCAGAGCCACTCTGCCAGCGGCTCGACGGAATGGCCTCGCCGACGCGCCGCCGTCCACACGGCGGGCAGGCGCAGCTGCAGTGACGAGATCCCGCCCCACGCGGTAAGAAAGTCGCCGGTCTCGCGGCTCTTGAGCTCGGGCGGCGAAGGCGAGTGATCCGAGACGACCATATCGATCGTGCCCTTCTCGAGCGCCTGCCAGAGCCGCTCGCGGTTCGCGCGATCCCGGATCGGTGGCGCGCACTTGAACTCGGTCGCGCCCTCCGGCACCTCCTCCGCGGCGAAGAAGAGGTAGTGCGGACACGTCTCGACTGAGAGAGGGAGACCGTCGACTCGGGCTCCCTCGATCGCCCCGACAGCGTCGGCGGACGAAAGGTGGACGACGTGGACGCGTGCGGCGGTTTCGCGACAAAGCCGGGCGAGGAGCGCGATCGCCTCGTCCTCCGCACGCGCTGGTCGCGTTTCCAGATAGGTCCGGTAGCGGCGGCCGCCGTCGGGAGGCGTGTCGGCGATCCACCGCGGATGCTCGGCGTGCACGAGGAGCACTCCGCCCCTCCGCGCGATCTCCGGCAGCACTTCGGCGAGGTCCCTCTCCGAGACGTGCCCGAACTCCGGAACCCCCGACGGGACCAAAAAGCACTTGAAGCCGGGCACGCCGAGCTCTCGCATGCGGGCGAGCTCCCCGCGGTTTCCGGGAACGACGCCTCCCCAGAAGCCGACGTCGACGAAACACCGTCCCGAGGCGGCTGCCATCTTCTCGCGCAGCGCTTGGAGCGACGTGGTCGGCGGAACGCTGTTCAAGGGCATGTCGAAAAGGGTGGTCACGCCTCCCGCCGCGGCGGCGCGGGTCGCCGTCTCGAACCCTTCCCATTCCGTCCGTCCCGGCTCGTTGACGTGAACGTGTGTGTCCACGAGACCGGCCATCACGACCGAGTCGCCGAAGTCGAGAACTTCGGCGCCCTCCGGCGCGTCGGCCGCGCTGCGTCGTACTTCCGTGATCACGCCGTCACGGACGAAGATCGACGCTGGCCGCACGCCGTCGGGAGTGACGACCCTCAGGCTCCGGATGATCAGATCCGCTCCGCTCAATTCAATGATTCAATTGGCGCGCCGTGCGGACGTGGGCGGTCGTCGGAGGAATCCTGCTCATCGCAATCACGCTTTGGGACACCTTCGAGACCATCATCCTCTCGCGACGCGTCTCCCGGAAGCTCCGACTGACCCGTTTGTTCTACTGGCTCACGTGGCGTCCGTGGCGCGCTCTCGCTCTCCGGATGCGCCCGGGCAATCCGCGCGAGAACTATCTGAGTGTCTACGGCCCCCTCTCGCTCATTCTCCTGCTCGTGCTGTGGGCGGTCGCGCTGATCTCCGCGTTCGCTCTGATGGACTGGGGTCTGGAGGTCCGGCTCGCGGCGCCGGAAGGCACGGCTGGCTTCTCCGCCGATCTCTACATGAGCGGCACGACGTTCTTCACGCTGGGCTACGGCGACGTGACCCCGCTCACCGCCGCCGGGCGAATTCTCGCGGTCGTCGAAGCGGGTACGGGCTTCGGATTCCTCGCGCTCGTCATCGGATACCTTCCGACGCTCTCGCAGGCGTTCTCGCGGCGAGAGTCGAACATCGCGCTCCTCGACGCGCGGGCCGGCTCTCCCCCGAGCGCCGCCGAGCTCCTGCGCCGGCACGCCGAGGATTCGGCCGCGCTCGGGCAGCTCCTCGCGGAATGGGAGCGCTGGTCGGCGGAGCTCCTCGAGAGCCACGTCTCCTTTCCCGTGCTCGCCTACTACCGATCCCAGCACGACAACCAGTCGTGGGTCGCGGGGCTGACGACGATCCTCGATACCTGCTCGCTGGTGATCGCGGCGATGCACGGCCCCGTCGTCGGATCGGCGAGGCTGACGTTCGCGATGGCGCGCCACGCGATCGTCGACCTCGCGAGGATCTTCTCGCCACGGCCGCGACCGCTGGAAACGGACCGGCTCGCGCCGCCCGAGCTCGCCCGGCTGCGCCAGGCTCTCACTTCGGCACGAATCCCCATCCGTGAAGGCGAGGAGTCCGACCGCCGTCTTGCGGAACTGCGCGCGATGTACGAACCATATGCGAACGCGCTCTCGAGACATCTGATCATGCCGCTGCCGAGCTGGGTTCCACCGGCCGGGGCGCCGGCGGACAACTGGCAGCGGACCGCGTGAGCGAAGACCGCTCGCTCGAGCTCCCGCGCGGAGAGATGCGGGCGTTGATCGACGCCGCCGCGAGCCGCGTCGTCGAGTACGTTGAGTCCCTGCCGCGCCAGCCGGCGGCGGACACCGACGGAGGCGCGGAGCTCGCCCGCTCCCTCGTCGAGCCGCTTCCGGAGGAGGGGCGCGCGTACGACGAGCTCCTCGACCTCGTCTTCGAGAAAGTCGTGCGGAAAGGCTTCGGAACCGCGGGGCCCGGCTACCTCGCCTATATCCCCGGGGGCGGCATCCTCCACTCCGCGGTCGCCGATTTCGTCGCCGCCGCTGTCAACCGCTACGTCGGCGTCTTCGCGGCGGCGCCGGGCCTCGCGCAGATCGAGGCGAACGTCGTCCGCTGGTTCTGCGACATCGTCGGGTATCGGGAGAGCGCCCGCGGCTTTCTCACGACGGGCGGATCACTCGCGAACTTTTCCGCACTCGTCACGGCGCGGCGGGAGCGTCTGGGCGAGGACTTCCTCGAAGGAGTTCTCTATGCCTCCGACCAGACGCATCATTCCGTCGACAAAGCGGCGATGCTCGCCGGCTTCCCGGCGGCGAGCGTTCGAACCGTTCCGTCGGATGAAAAGTTCCGCCTCCGAATCGATCTTCTCGAAAGAGCGGTCTCGGAGGACCGCGCGGCGGGGCGGCGGCCCTTCTTCGTCGTCGGCAACGCGGGCACGACCAATACGGGCGCGGTGGACGACCTCGAGGCGCTTGCCGACTTCTGCGCGCGGGAACGCCTGTGGCTTCACGTCGACGCCGCGTACGGCGGCTTCTTTCTGCTCACGGAGGAGGGACGGAAAACACTGAAGGGTATCTCCCGCTCTGACTCGGTCGTTCTGGACCCGCACAAGAGTCTCTTTCTTCCCTACGGAACCGGGTCGCTGCTCGTCCGGGATGGGGATGCGCTGCGGCGCGCTCATGCGCTCTCGGCAGATTACATGCCGACGATGCAGGCGGATCCCGACCTCGTCGACTTCAACCTCTTATCGCCGGAGCTTTCGCGCGACTGGAGGGGCCTGAGGGTATGGCTTCCGATCAAGATGCACGGGATCGGGCCCTTTCGGCGAAACCTTCGAGAGAAGCTCGAGCTCACCCGCTGGGCGGCCGATGAACTGCGGAAGACTTCGGGAATCGAGATCCTCGCGGAGCCGCAGCTCTCGATCGTCGCGTTCCGTCTGAATCTCCCTAACCTCGACGACGGCGCGGAGAACGCGCTCAACCGGCGCTTCCTCGCGGCAATCAACGCCCGAAAGCGGGTATACCTCACCGGAACGATGCTCGGAACTCGATTCGCTCTGCGGATCTGCGTTCTCTCTTTCCGGACGCACATCGACCGGATGCGCGAAGCGATCGAGGACATCCGCACGGCTGCGCAAGAGGTCCGCGCCGTTACGTAAGTCAAAGCG
>DASXTN010000194.1:0-2314 GCA_036505435.1 Thermoanaerobaculia bacterium
GCAACGAACGCGAGGTCCGCCGAAGCGATCAGGCCGTGCCGGCCCGTCGACGTCACTGCGAAACCGCGCTCGGCGGCGTCGGCGTACGAATCGTCCGGCAACCCGGGGGCGCGCACGACCGCGACCTCGAGGTCGAAGTGCCTCGCGAGCGCTTCGGCGGCTTCCCTCATCGGCGGCCAGTGTCGGCGAACTTCCGCCGCACGGCTGCCCGGAAGGAGCACGACACGGCTCCTCTCCTTGTGCGGGAGCGGCGGCCCGGCCTCGAGCCCCTCCCTCACGTCGTCGACCAGCGGGTGCCCCGCGCAAACCGCATCCGCTCCGAGACGGCGGTAGATCTCGGCCTCGAAAGGAAAAAGAGTGACGATTCGCCGGGCAATGCGGGCGATCGTTCGCGCTCGCCCTGCCCTCCACGCCCAGACCTGAGGGCTGACGTAGTAGATCAACGGGATTCCGTCGCGGTGCAGAGCCCTCGCCAGAAACCCGTTGAAGTCGGGGAAGTCGATCAGGATCGCTGCGTCGGGGGACGAGTGCCGACTGGCGGTTCGCATCTGCTTCAAGCCTCGAGAGAGCGCCGGGAGTTTCTCGAAGACCTCGAACAAGCCGACCACCGAGAGCGTGTCGGAACGCACGATCGCCTTCAATCCTTCGGACTGGAGCCGTTCCCCGCCCATTCCGAACGCCGAGAGGTCCGGGCGGCGCCGCTTCAGTGCCGCGAGAAGCCGTGCGCCGTGGAGATCGCCCGAGGCTTCCCCGGCCGAAATCAGGAGGTTCAGTCCTTTTCCTGTCATTCTGAGGCCCGAAGGGCCAAAGAAACTCGGTTTGTCGCTGGCGATCGGGAGACCCCTCGCGCTGTTCGGGACGACCGGGAAGACGGCTTCGTCCGCCCGGTCACCTGGGGAACGGATACATCAACCACGCGACCGCGAGACCTCCGAGGACGAGCGCGGCGAAGAGGATCCCGAAGAGGCGCAGCCGCTCGCGCCCGACGTCGCGCCAGAGGAGAGCGAAAAACCCCGACACGAGTAGAGCGTAGACCGTCATGATCAGGAAGTGGTCGGTCGGAAGGATTGCCGCCATCACTTCTTTCCGGCAGCGATGTCCCACGCGTCGAGCATGAGCAGCAGGTTCATCAGGCCCGCGGTGAGCAGATAGGCGCAGCCGTACTCGTACGTCGGAGCGAGAATCGTCCCCCCCGGGTTGTCCGACAGAAAACGAGCGACGACGTTCAAGAGTCCCGTGCCCGACACCGCGAACGTGGCGAGAATGGTGAGCGGCTGCGATCGGTCGATCGTATAGAGCCGCCCTTCGAAGGACATCCCGAGGAGGAACGTCACCGTCACGATTAACGCGTAGACGAGCGCGGTCTTGCGCCGGCCCAGATAAGCGTGTCCGAGGCCCGGGAAGATCCAAGCCAACGCCGCGGCGACGGCCGGGTGCGAGCCCCGGATGACCTCCGCGCTCAACCGGCGGCTCCCGCAAACAGCGGCGCGAGCCGCCTTCGGGTCGAGGACAGCTCCTCGGGCACGACCCGCACCCCCCCAGCGACGGTCATGAAGTTCGTATCGCCGTTCCACCGCGGCACGAGGTGCACGTGGTAATGGTCCGAAACGCCGGCGCCCGCCGCGGACCCGAGATTGACCCCGATGTTCAGCCCGTCCGTTCGGTAGTTCTCGATCAGAATCTTCTCGGCCCGCGCGACCGTTGCGATGAGCTCGTGGAGCGCTTCCTCTCCCGAGGCGGAGAGGAGGGCGAGGTGCTCGTAGGGCGCGATCATGAGATGTCCATTGGTGTACGGATAGCGGTTCAGAAGGACGAAAACGAGCCGCCCGCGAAAGACCACGAGGGATTCCTCCTCGTCTTTCGAGGCGGCCGCTTCGCAGAAAATGCAGCCTTCCGATTTCTCCGCCACGAGGTATTCGTAACGCCAGGGGGCGAAGAGGACTTCCGGCATCGCGGCAACCGCGTTACCGGTTGATGAGCTCCTTCAGCTCCTTACCCGGTTTGAAATAAGGAATCCTTTTCGCGGGAACCGACACCTTGACTCCGGTCTTGGGGTTTCGGCCGATGCGCGCCCCGCGCTCCCGCAGACGAAATGAGCCGAAGCCGCGCAGCTCGATCTTCTGACCCTGCTTCAGGGAGCGGATGATCGCCTCGAAGATCGTGTCCACGATCGCCTCGGCCTGCTTCTTGGTCACGTCCGTCGCGACCGCGACGCGCTCGATCAGTTCGGCCTTCGTCATCGCAACGCCTCCAGACCCGACCGGTTGAACGGATTAGGCCTTCGGGAAAGGACCTATTCTTTCGGGGGCGTCTC
>DASXTN010000195.1:0-1696 GCA_036505435.1 Thermoanaerobaculia bacterium
GCGTCTTCTTCCCTACAGTCCGCCCGGTGCGCGACCGGGACCGGGTTCCCCCCTCTCTTTTCGGAGCGGCCTTGCGCGCCGAAGCGGCCTTACGCCTCGAAGCGGCTTTGCTGGTCGAAGCGGCCTTGCGCGTCGAAGCGCGCTTGCGCGCCGTTCCGCGGGAGCTCTTGCGGGCGCTCCCCTTCTTTCCGGCGGCGGCTCGAGAGGTCTTTCGGGAACCCCCGCGCCCCGCTTTTCTCGCTTTTTTCGCCACCTTTAGCCTCCCTCTCGATCCGGCGTCCGCCGGCCGCACCGGATCATACAATCCCGAGTTTGTCCAGGCGAGTCGAGTGGCGAGGAGAGTGAGCGAGACAGGCCCGCGCGTTCTCATACGCCCTCGCCCGGGCGGGCTGACCATCGAGATCCGGCCCCTCGTTCGCTCGCGGGTCTGGCGAAGAAGGCTCTCCGCCGGCGCGGCGGTCGTCATCGCGGCGGCTCTGTTCGGCATGGCCCGCCTCGTGCCGATGTGGGAGTCGAGCCTGCGCCGGGGGAACTTCAGCGATCTTCCGCTCCCGGTCCTGGTCTTTCTGACCCTCGCCGTCGGGGTCTCGGCCCCGCTCACCCTGGTCGGGCTCGCCGCGCTCGCTTTCGCCGAAGAGACCGTGGATGTCGGAACGGAAGAGCTCGTCATCTCGACGACGGCTTTCGAGAGGACACGGACCACACGAATTCCGCTCGAGGACCTCGAATGCTGGCGCGAAACGTACCTTCCGCTTCCGCCGTGGTGGAGTTGGAGCGTCAAACGACTGGCCGCCCGGGCGCGCGGACGACTCTTCCCCATCGCCGGCGGCGCCGGCCCGAAGGAAAAGACCGCGATCGGGGTCGCGCTCGCCCGCGCGACCGACCGGCCGCTCGTGGGAGATTTCGGTCGGGTCCGCGGAGCGTGAGAGCCGCGGCTAATCTCTGATCCGACTTGGCTTGCGCTCACGGAACCGCACTCGTACCCCTACAATGTGATCGTGTCGACGACCGAGACCTCGAAACACCGGCATCTGACGGAGACGTCTCTCTCCTCCTACGATCTGCCCGACGAGGTACTGCGTGGAATCGCCGACGCCGGTTTCGTGTGGGCGACCCCGATCCAGGAGAAGAGCCTCCCGATCGCGCTCGCCGGCCGGGACGTCGCGGGACAGGCTCAAACCGGCACCGGGAAGACCGCCGCCTTCCTGATCACGATCTTCACCCGGCTCCTGCGCTCCCGTCCGCGTCAGACGCGCGCTGGGCCCCGGGCGCTCGTGGTCGCGCCCACGCGAGAGCTCGTGGTCCAGATCGAGAACGACGCGAGAGTGCTCGGACGTCACACCAAACTCTCGACCCTCGCCGTGTTCGGAGGGATCGACTACAGAAAGCAGCGGGATGCGCTCCGTGCCCGGCCGGACCTGCTGGTCGGGACGCCGGGGAGGCTTCTCGACTACGAGCAGCAGGGGGCTACGAGCTTCGGGAGCGTCGAGGTGCTCGTCATCGACGAGGCCGATCGGATGTTCGACATGGGCTTCATCCGGGACCTCCGCAGGATCCTGCGCCGATGCCCGCCGTACCACGCACGGCAGACGCTTCTCTTCTCGGCGACTCTTTCTCCGCGCGTCATGGAGCTCGCCTGGGAGCACACGAACAACGCACAGAAAATCGAGGTCGAGCCCGAGCGCGTCGGCGCGCA
>DASXTN010000196.1:0-1990 GCA_036505435.1 Thermoanaerobaculia bacterium
AGAAGCTCCTCACCGTCGAGTGGCAGACTCCGCCGAAGTACTACATCGGCTCGAAGTGGTTCCCGAAGGCGGAATTCCAGAAGGAGCTCGACGAGCTTTTTCAGCGGTCTCCCGCCACCGAAATCGTCATCAAGGCGGACCAGCGGTTGAAGTACGGGGACGTCAAAGCGGTCATGAAGATGACGAAAGAGGCGGGCTTCCAGGACGTCGGCCTGATCACCGACAAGAAGACGGTCGGGGCGACCAAGAAATCCGCGAGCTAGTCCGGGCCGAACGAGCGAGGAGATTCCTTCATGGCAATGGGGGCGGGAGTCGGCGGCGCGCCCGGCGCTTACAAGAGCGACATCAACATCACGCCGCTCGTGGACGTGGTCCTCGTGCTGCTCATCATCTTCATGGTGATCACGCCCCTCCTCCAGATGGGGTACGACGTCAAGGTTCCACCCAAGGCGACGGTCGACACCCCCCCGCCCTCGCTCGACCAGCTGATCGTGTCCGTTACCGCTCAGAACCGGATCTACCTGAACAAGGAGCCGCTCGACCCCCAGTCGCTCGCGCAGCGGCTTTCCGAGGTCCTGAGAAACCGTCGCGACAAGACGGTCTTTTTCTCGGCGGACGACGCGGCGACGTACGGAGACGTCGCCCACGTGATGGACATCGTCCACACGGCGGGCGCGAAGAGCGTGGGAATCGTTCTGGAGACCGTGCCGATCGAGGGCGTCTCCGCCGCGCCGCCCGCTCCGGCTCCCGCTGCTCCCGCGCAGTAACGGGATCTGACCCCCGATAATTCGGAGGCGGGATCTGACCCCCTTCGGGGATCAGACTCCGCAACAAACTGATATTCTGCGCGCCCCGGACGGGGGGTGACGCGCTCGCTCCCGCGAGGTCCTTCGGGGTCCCGACGTCGAAAAAGAGGAGTTTGGAATGTCACACGATCTCGCCTTGCCCCTCATCTTCGTCTTCTCGGTCGGCTCGCTCTTTGTCGCCGGCTACCTGATCTCGTGGGTCCTGAAGCGGGACACCGGGACCCCGGCCATGCGGGAGATCTCGAACGCGATCAAGGAGGGGGCGGAAGCGTTTCTGCGCCGGCAGAACACGACGATTCTCTTCCTCGCCGCGATGCTCGCCGGACTGATCTTCGTGCTGTACGGCTTCGTGCGCTCGCACCACGACTTCGATCCGGTGCCGACCGCGCTGCGGCTGGCCTTCTGGACGACCCTTTCGTTTCTGCTGGGCGCCGCCTGTTCGGTCATCGCCGGCTACATCGGGATGTGGATCTCGATCCGGTCCAACATCCGGACCGCCTCCGCCGCGCGGACGTCGTTGAACGACGCGCTGCGGATCGCGCTGCGGGGCGGCGCCGTCTCTGGCCTGTTCGTCGTCGCGATGTCGCTCTTCGGCGTCGGGGGTCTCTACTGGCTCGTCAGCCGCCTCACGGAGGTTCCGCAGCCTCAGATCCCGCTCCTGATCGTGGGTTACGGGTTCGGCGCCTCGTTCGTGGCCCTTTTTGCTCAGCTGGGGGGCGGAATCTACACGAAGGCCGCCGACGTGGGGGCCGACCTCGTCGGAAAGGTCGAAGTCGGGATCCCCGAGGATGACCCGCGCAACCCCGCGGTGATCGCGGACCTCGTGGGAGACAACGTCGGAGACTGCGCCGGCCGCGGAGCGGATCTCTTCGAGTCCACGGCCGCCGAGAACATTGGCGCGATGATCCTCGGCGCGACTCTCGCCGCGGCATCGGAACGCGCCGGAATGGGCTTCGCGGCGGGAATCGTCGGCGTGATGCTCTTTCCCCTCGTGGCGCGCGCTTTCGGACTGCTGGCTTCTATCGTCGGGATCTTTTTCGTGCACACGCGCGAGGACCGCGACCCGATGCAGGCCTTGAACCGCGGCTACTACGTGGCGGCGACGCTCGCGATCGCGGGCTTCTTTGTCGCGACCCGCTGGCTCCTCTTCAACCCGTCCGCTCCCGACGCCTGGTGGAAGTTCT
>DASXTN010000197.1:0-2646 GCA_036505435.1 Thermoanaerobaculia bacterium
TCAACACGTTCGTCGGGATGGCGATCGACCCGGTGACCGCCCTTCCGCGGCTTTCCTTCGGGACCGGAGGCCTTTCCGGCCCCGCGATCAAACCACTCGCTCTGCGCATGGTTTTCCAGGTCGCGCGCGCGTTGCCGGGCGTTCCGCTCATGGGGATCGGCGGGATCTCCGACCTCTCGGACGTGATCGAGTTCCTCGCTGTCGGCGCGTCGGCCGTACAGATCGGGACTGCGAACTTCCGCGATCCGGGCCTATCCGATCGGCTCGTCGACGAGCTCGAAGCGTACTGCCGTGACCGGGAGACGAGCGTGTCCGCGCTGGTCGGCCGGGCGCAGCGCGCGTGGACTGGAGGAGAGTCGCCGGGCGGCAACGCAGGTGCCGAGGGGTGAGCAGGGAAGAGCGGCTCTGCATCGCGCTCGATTTCGGCTCGCGCGACGAGATCCTCGCAGCGGCCCGACGGTTCGCGTGGAAGGTCGGCTGGCTGAAGATCGGCCTGGAGGCGTTCATTTCTCACGGCCCGCGGATCGTCGGCGAGGTCGCCCAAACAGGCGCTCGCGTGTTCCTGGACTTGAAGCTCCACGACATACCGACGACCGTCGGCCGCAGCGTCGCGGCGGCGACGCGCTCCGGCGCCTCGATGATCAACGTGCACGCCCTGGGGGGCCGCGAGATGCTCGTCGCCGCGCGAGAGGCGGCCGCGGGCCCGAACGCGCCGAAGCTGGTCGCGGTCACCCTGCTGACGTCTCTGGACGCGCAGGCCCTCGCTGACCTGCCGGTTGCGGGACATGCCGAAGGAATCACGCGCCGGCTTGCGATGCTCTCGAAAGAGTGCGGCCTCGACGGAGTCGTTTGCTCGCCCCAGGAACTCGGGGCAGTGAAGGGCGCCTGCGGCTCCCGTTTTCTCACGGTCGTTCCCGGAATCCGCAGCGCCGGGAGCGAAAGGTTCGACCAGAGACGTATCGCGACGCCGTCGAGCGCGCTCGCGGCGGGAGCCGACCTGCTCGTCGTCGGCCGGCCCATCATCGCCGCGGCGGATCCGGATGCGGCCCTGGAGGGCGTTCTCGCGGAAATAAAATCGAGCTCGTGAGCGCCGCGGGCGAGAAGGATCAAGCGAGCGACTGGCGACAACCGCACCCGATCTGGATCGTCGGGCATCGCGGCGCTCCGCGGCGAGCACGTGAGAACACCATCGAGAGCTTCGACTGGGCCGAAAGTCTCGGCGTCGACGCAATCGAGTTCGACGTGCGCCAGACACGCGACGGCGAGGCCGTGGTCTTCCACGACGAGGAGGTGGCGCTCGGCAGCCAGCGCGTCCCCGTCCGGAGCTTCACGACGCGGGAAGTCCAGCGGCTCGTTCTTCCGTCCGAGCGGGGCGACTACTCGATCCCGCGGCTTCAGGACGTCTTCCACCGATACGGACGCGCGTTGCGCTATGTCGTCGAGGTGAAGAGCTCGGTGGGCCTCGACCGCGGCGTCATGGCGCGTCGGGTCGCCGGACTCGCGGCCGAGTACGGCGTCGGCGTCCGATGTCTCGTGGCCTCATTCGACGCGGAGTTCCTGAAAAGGATGCGCGAGATCGAGCCGCGGTTGGCGACGAGCTACATTTTCGATCATCCGGTTGCTCTTCCCGAGGCGGGGCGCTTGACGCCGCTCTTTCCGCCGGTGGATGGCGTCGCTCCGTCGCGTCACCTCGCAACGCCGGCTTTGATCGGGCAGGCCGCTGCCGCGGGACTCTCCGTGCACCCCTGGACGGTGAACGAGCGGGAAGAGATTCGCCGGTTCCTCGAAGCGGGAGTCGCTTCCATCACGACCGACGAACCGGAGCTCGCTCTCGAAGTTCGCGGATCGCCTTCGCCGGCGCTTCCCGCCCCCACTCCTCGTCCTGCCGGCTAGAAAGGAAACGCTGATGCAGATGCTCGGGCTCCTGGCCATCGGAGTCGTCGCCGGCGTCGCGGCCGGAATGTTCGGGATCGGCGGCGGCCTGATCATCGTTCCCGCGCTCGTCCTGCTCTATCGCCTCTCGCAGCACGCGGCGGTCGGCACCTCGCTCGGCGCGATTCTCCTGCCCGTGGGCGCGCTGGGAGCCTGGGTTTACTACCGAAACGGGAACCTGAACGTCCGCTACTCGCTCCTGATCGCCGCCGGGCTCCTCGTCGGCGGCTTTCTCGGCGCGAAGCTTGTCGAGCCGGTATCGGATTTGACACTGCGGCGGCTGTTCGGGGGGTTTCTGCTCCTCGTTTCGCTCCGGATGATCTGGGGGAAGTAGAGATTCGGTAGGAATTCGGAACGTCCCCGCACGGGTTAGCATCGGCCGGGGTGATAGCCCTGTCCCTCGAAAGGAGCGGTCATGAAGAGACTTCTCGCATTGGTGTTGGCGCTCATACTCTCGGCGGCGCTGCCGGCGGTTTCCGTTTTCGCTCAGCAGAAAGAGCATCCGAAGGAGCATCCCAAGTCGGAGAAGAAAGTTTCGGTAGACGACATCGACGCCGCGATCCGGTCGCAGGTCGAGGAGAAGGCGAAAGCCGCGGGAGGAAAGTTCTCGGTGCGCGACGACGTGTTGAACAAGACCTGGGAACTCGAACTTGTCCGCGTGCACAAGGATCGCCTGCAGGCTCTCGCCGACGGCAGGTATTTTGCGTGCGTGGA
>DASXTN010000198.1:0-1511 GCA_036505435.1 Thermoanaerobaculia bacterium
CGTCCTCCGAGGAGCGGACGGCATCGTGTTCGTCGCCGACTCGCAGGAGGCGCGGCTTCACGCAAACGTCGAATCGATCCGCAACCTCGATGCGCACTTGAAGAGCTTCGACCGCGACATCGGCGACGTCCCATACGTCCTGCAGTTGAACAAACGGGACCTTCCCTCGGCGCTTCCGACCGAAGAGCTCTGGAGACGCCTGAACATCAAGGGGGAGCCGACGCTGGAGGCGAGCGCCACGACCGGGTACGGCGTCCTCGAGACCCTCAAAGCAGCCGCCCGGGGAGTCCTCATGGACCTTCGCCGGCGGCCGGTGCCGCGGATCGTTCCGCCGACTGCTGTGGGGGGTCAACGCTGAATCGCTGAATTGGAGTCAGCGCTGAATTGCTGAATCAGTGATTCAGCGTTGACCCCATTACGCCATCACCCGCCACCGAGGCGCCGCCCGCGGCGCGGTCGCGGCGAGCACCTGAACAGTCAGGAGCAGCAACCCGGCGTCCCGAAGGAGCACCCATTGCATGTCGGTCAGCAGTTGCTCGCGGCTCTTCCCCACGGATCGAACGTCGAAGCAGCCGCAGTCCACGGCGTGTCCGCGCGCCAAATTGAATCCGATCGCGACGAGAAAGACGATGAGCAGCGCGCCGGCGACGAGTGCCGCCTCTCTCCTCCAGACCCCGAGGATGAGCGCCGCGCCGGCCAGAAGCTCGATCCACGGCATCACGAGTGCCATGCCGTTGACCAGCGCTCCCGGCAGGAGCCGGTAGTTGTAGATCATGTGAGCGAAAGCGGGGGGATCGGCGATCTTGGGTAGCGCGGCGGCGACGAACACGACGCCGAGAGCGATCTGCACGCGAACCGTCAGCCACGGATGGGTGAACCATTCGGACATTCTTCGTCTCAGGGGTTCTCTCCCTTCGAGACGGGAAGTCCACGCTTCTGCCAGTCGGGAAATCCGTCCTTGTAGATCAATACGTTGTCGAATCCGACCATGTAGAGCTTTTCGGCCAACATGTGCGAATCCTCGCAATTGCCGCCGCTGCAGTAGATGACGACAGGCGCCTTCTGATCGAGGCCCTCTTCGTACAGCTTCTTGACGCGGCTGTCGATGTCCGACTCCCAGACCGGGAAGCTTCGGGCGCCCGCGATGTGTCCCTCTGCGTAAACCGAGGAGCGCCGGGCGTCTAAGAAGAGCGCCTTGCGAGCATAGAGGAGCCGGACGTCCGACGGGACGATTTCGACCGCCGCCTTGTCGGGATGGGGCGGGAACGACTTGGTGACGTCCGCTTCCGAGCCGGCGGGCGGAGCCAGCGGAGTCGCAGCCGCGGCGGGTGTGACCGAAACGATTTCGGTCGGGGGCGACGCTGGTGGAGAAACGGTAGCGACCACAGCCGGAGTTAACGTCGGGGTCGAGGGTGCGGAAGGGGCGACGGGCCCCGTCGGGGCGACCTCGAGCGCCCGTGGATAGCTCCCCACCCACGCGAGCCTTCTCTCGGTCGAGGCGGCGAGATTCG
>DASXTN010000199.1:0-3097 GCA_036505435.1 Thermoanaerobaculia bacterium
TGAGCCGGCGCGAGGTTAGAATGCGCGGGCCACCATGGAAAAAAAGCGCAAGTTCCTCTTCGTCTCTCTGACGGGTCTGGTCGGGGATATCGCCTGGCAGGTCGCCAAGGAGGGACACGAGGTCCGCTACTTCATCGGCGATCCCGAGGAAAAGGACATCGCGGACGGCTTCGTTCCCAAGACCGAGGACTGGGAGAAGGACGTGGACTGGGCCGATGTGGTCATATTCGACGACACACTCGGCCAGGGTGCGCGGGCGCAGGAGCTCCGAGCGCGGGGCAAGGCGGTAGTGGGCGGCTCGCCCTATACCGACCGGCTCGAGGACGACCGCTCCTTCGGTCAGGAGGAGCTCAAGAAAGCGGGCGTCTCGATCATCCCTTATCGCGAGTTCGAGTCCTTCGATGAGGCGATCCAGCACGTCACCGACAATCCCGGCCGCTACGTCATCAAGCCGAGCGGGGCGGCCGGCAACGTCAAGCGCCGACTCTTCGTCGGCGACGAGGAGGACGGGGGCGACGTGATCCGGATGCTGGAGGCCTACAAGAAGGCGTTCGCGGACGAGATCAAGGTCTTCCAACTCCAGAAGCGCGTCGTGGGTGTGGAGGTCGCTGTCGGGGCATTCTTCAACGGCAAGAGCTACGTCTACCCGATCAACGTGAATTTCGAGCACAAGAAGCTCTTCCCCGGAAACATCGGGCCGCCCACCGGCGAGATGGGCACATCGATGTTCTGGAGCGAGCCCAACCGCATCTTCAACCAGACGCTCCTGAAGATGGAGGGGAAGCTCGCCGAGGAGGGCTACATCGGCTACATCGACGTCAACTGCATCGTGAACAACAACGGGATCTATCCGCTCGAGTTCACGTCTCGCTTCGGCTACCCAACGATCTTCATTCAGCAGGAGGGCATGATCACTCCGATCGGCCACTTCCTCTGGGACCTGGCGCACGGCGCGGACCCGAAGCTGAAGGTCAAGAGCGGCTTCCAGGTCGGCGTGCGGATCGTGATGCCGCCGTTCCCATTCGACGACAATGCGACCTTCGACTCCTTCTCGCGCAACTCGGTGATCGTCTTCAAGAAGGGGGCGCCCGAAGAGGTCCACATCGAGGACGCCAAGATTGTGGAGGGCCAGTGGCTCGTCGCGGGAACCTCGGGCGTCGTGCTGACCGTCGTCGGACTCGGTCAGACGATGAAGCAGGCGCGGGCCCAGGCCTACGCCCGCGTCCGCAACATCTTGATCCCCAACATGTACTACCGCGACGACGTCGGCGAGACCTGGGCGGAAGACTCGGACAAGCTCCACAACTGGGGGTATCTGCGGTAGCGACAGCCGTGGGAGTCGTCCTCGCATACGCCGGACTGGCCCTGGTGGCAGCGGGAATCATCTCGGTCGCTGTCCCGCTCAGGTTCCTTCGGATCCGCACGCGGCGCGTGGGTGCCGCGGTCGCCGGCACCGGAGCGCTCATCGCGCTTGCTGGGCTCTTGCTGCCGCCCCCTTCTCTCCGCCGCTCGCTGCATCCCGCCTCGCTCATCGACCGGTTTCTGCCGGAGTTCCAGTTCTCCGAGTTCCACGAGCGGCGCGTTCGAGCCTCGTCGGCAGAGATCTTCGAGGCCATACGGAACGTGAGTGCCCAAGAGATCCCGCTGTTCCGGCTCCTCACCGGAATCCGCAACCCCCGCCGGCTCTTTGGACGCCAGGCAGGCAGCATTCTCAATCCGCCCGCAGCCCGACCCATCCTCGATGTGGCGACGGCTTCCGGCTTCTTCGTTCTCGCCGAAAAGGAGCATCGCGAAATCGTCATCGGAACTTTCGTCGCCCGTCCTGTCGGCGCAGGCGCGCAGCCGCCTGGGGAGTTCGCTGCCCTTTCCGCCCCCGGCTACGCGAAGGCGGCCATGAACTTCCGGGTCGAAGCCCAAACCGGAGGCTCCTGCCTCGTGACGACCGAGACCCGGGTTCTCGCCACCGATCCCGCGACCGCCCATCGCTTTGCCGCCTACTGGCGCGTCATCTATCCCGGCAGTGCTCTCATCCGCCGCATGTGGCTTCTCGCCATCGCCCGCCGGGCGGAAAAACGTCTCTCGACCTCGGGAACACACCGAGCGTCAGCGCCGCGATAGATCGACGGGGAGCGCAAGGGTCACTCCGATCGGTCTCGAAATATAAGTGAATGCTTATATGTTGGCTCGCCGAACGACCATCAGGCTTCTCCCGCCGCGGCCTTTTCCTGCGCGTCGACGACGGCAATCGCGGCCATGTTGACGATGTCGGCGACGTCGACGCCGTGCTGGAGCACGTGGACGGGTCGCTTCAGTCCCAGCAGGATCGGCCCGATCGCCTCGGCGCCGGCCAGCCGCCAGACGAGCTTGTAGGCGGCGTTGGCCGACTGGAGATCCGGAAAGATCAGCACGTTGGGCCGGTGCACCGAAACCCAGGGATATTCCGACTCGAGCATCTCCGGCACGACCGCGTAGTCGGCTTGCATCTCGCCGTCGATCGAGAGGTCCTTGCGCGCCGCCTTGACCAGCTCGACCGCCTTCTTGACCTTGAGGGCATTTTCGTGCGTATTGGAACCGAAGTTCGAGAAGGAGATCATCGCGATCCGCGGCTCGATGTCGAAGCGCCGTACGGCGTCGGCCGCCAGCGCGGCGATCTCGGCGAGCTGCTCGGCGGTCGGATCGATGTTGACCGTGGTGTCGGCGAAGAAGAGGGTGCGATCCTTCAGCATCAGGATGTAGAGACCCGAGACTCTCTTGACGCCCGGCGCCGTGCCGAAGATCTGGAGTGCCGGCCGGATCGTGTCGGCGTACGACTGCGTCAGGCCCGAGATGACGCCGTCGGCGTCTCCCGCGTCCAGCATCAACGGCCCGAAGACGTTTCGGACCCGGACCTGCTTGGCCGCATCCTCGGCGGTCATGCCGTGGCGGCGCCGCAGCTCCACGAGCCGTCGCGCATACTCGGGCAGCTTCTCCGAGCGGTTGGAGTTGATGAAATCGATCCGATCCATCGGAAGCTGGAGCTCGCGAGCGAGTTTTTCGATCTCCGCCTCTCGCGCGAGCAGGATCGGGCGGCAGATCCCCTCCTCGGCCAGGATCTTCG
>DASXTN010000200.1:0-3098 GCA_036505435.1 Thermoanaerobaculia bacterium
AGGATGCCCGTGCTTCTCGAAGTGAACGTCGGGATGGAAGCGACGAAGTCGGGCGCTCCTCCCGAGAAGATCGAGCCGCTCGCCCGCGCCGCCTTCGCGTCTCCGCATCTGGACGTCCGGGGACTCATGACCGTGCCACCGTTCGACCCGGACGTCGAGAGTGCGCGTCCGTTCTTCCGGCAGCTTCGTGAGATCCGCGACCGACTCGAGGACCGCGTCGGCCATTCGCTGCCCGAGCTCTCGATGGGAATGAGCCACGATTTCGAGGTCGCCGTGGAGGAGGGAGCGACCGAAGTGCGGATCGGTACGGCTCTGTTCGGAGCCCGAGCGGACGCGTGAACGTCGGGGGCGCTTTTCTTCGCGCGGTCCTGGAGGTCTTCTTCGCGATCTTGACCGTCATCCAGTGGCTCGTGATCATCGCCGCGGTCATTTCCTGGGTGAATCCGGACCCACGCAACCCGATCGTGCAGTTCCTCTACCGGACGACCGAGCCGATCCTCCGGCCGTTTCGCAAGATCCTGCCGCCGCAGCGCACCGGAGGAATCGACCTCTCTCCGATCCTCGTCATCCTGCTGATCCTCTTTCTGAAGGTATTCCTGTCGAATCTCTTCATGAATGCCGCCCGCGCTTTCTGACGACCGATTTTGGAGGACGACCATGCCGACGCGATTGACGCCCCTCGAGATCCAGAAGCACCGTTTTTCCCGCAAGTGGAAAGGCCTCGATCCCACAGAGGTCGGCGTTTTCCTGGACATGGCCGCAGAGGAAATGGAGGCGCTCGCGCGTGAGAACGCAGGGCTTCTCGGGCGCATCCGGGGGCTCGAAGATGAGAACGCCGAGCATCGCGAGAGAGAACGGATCCTGAAGGACACTCTCCTCTCCGCGCAGCGTGCGTCGGAGGACATTCGGGGGGCCGCTCAAACCAAGGCGGAGCTGCTCGTCCGGGAGGCGGAAGACTCCGCGGAAAGGCTGACGCACAACGCGCTGCAGCGCGCCGCGGAGATCGAGAAGGCCATCCACGATTTGACGCTTCAGCGGGCGAACATCCGGCTCGAGGTCCAGAAGATGATCGAGCTCTTTCAGCAGCTGCTCGACATCGATCGGCAGCAGGCCGAGCAGGACCGACCGCTGTCGTACCTGAGGCGGAATCCGGGGTAGCGTGGCTAGACTGATTCAGCACCCTTCACCCTGACCCTCTCCCCAAGGGTAGAGGGGATCGAATGAGCAGCCTCGACATCCGCGGCGCCGCCCTGCTCGCGACGCCGCTCGGCTCGGAGCCCCGACGCGGACGCGCACAGGGCGAGATCCTGCGGATCCGGGAGCCGGCGGTCCGCGCAGAAAATGGATTGCTCGTCTTCGTCGGGAGCGAAGCCGACTACGTCCGGGAGTACGCCGGTCGTCGCGCCGACGTCACCGTGGACGCGACCGAGAAGACGCTCGTCCCCGGATTCGTGGACGCCCATACGCATCCGGTCTGGGTCGGCGACCGCGGCGAGGAGATCGGCCGGCGGCTCGCGGGTGAGAGCTATGCCGCGATCGCCGCGGCGGGGGGAGGAATCCTCGCGACGGTCCGAGCGACGCGCGCGGCCCCGGACGACGAGCTTTCCTCCACCGTCCGCAAGCGCCTTCGCCGGATGCTCGAGCACGGCACCACGACCGTCGAAGCGAAATCCGGCTACGGTCTGACGGTGAACCACGAGCTGCGGTCGCTTCGGCTTCTGGCGTCGCTCGGCGGTGACGACGATCTCCCGGAGATCGTGCCGACTCTGCTTGCGGCCCACGAGGTCCCGCCCGAGTTTCGCGACCAGCGCGGCGAATGGGTTCGCATCATCGCAGAAGAGATCGTGCCGCGCGTCGCGCGCGAGCGGCTCGCCCGCTTCTGCGACGTCTTCTGCGAGGATGGGGTGTTCACCGTCCAAGAATCCCGGACGATCCTCGGCGCGGCTCGCCGGATGGGGCTCGGTCTTCGCGTTCACGCCGACGAGCTCGCGCGATCGGGCGGCACTCTCCTCGCGGCGGAGCTCGGAGCGGCTTCCGCGGACCATCTCCTCTTCGCCGGAGAGAAGGAGATCGCCGCGCTTTCGCGGTCGGGAACCGGTGCGACGATCCTGCCGGGAACCGCCTGGTGGATGCGCTCGCGCCGCGCGCCCGCGCGCGCGATGATCGATGCCGGTGTGCCGGTCGCGATCGCGTCGGACGCGAACCCTGGCACGTGTTATACCGAGTCGCTCGGCGCAATCGCACCGCACGCATGTCTCGATTCCGGCTTGTCCGCCGAAGAGACGCTGACCGGGATGACGCTGAACGCGGCCGCCTCGCTCGGTTTCGCCGAGCGCGTTGGCTCGATCGAGCCCGGAAAACGAGCGGACATCCTCGTACTCGACGCACCTGGCGATCGACATCTCGTCTACCATTGGGGCATCAATCTCGTGTCGGCGGTGATTCACAATGGCCGGGTGGTCAGTCCCAAGTCCCAGGTCCCGAGCCCCAAATAGGCCGATGGATTTCGAGAAGCTTTCCTTCGAAGACCTCGTCGCCGCTCTCGCGTCCGAGGCGCCGACTCCGGGTGGGGGCACGGCCGCCGCGCTCGCAGGCGCGATGGGAGCGTCACTGGCGGAAATGGTCGCCGCCCTGACTCTCGCGAAGGACAAGTACGCTGCCTCACACGAGGCTGTTCGCCCGATCGGCGAGGCGGCGGCGCGGTCCCGCGCGCTATTCCTCCGTCTGGCCCAGGAGGACTCGGATTCCTACGACGCGGTCGTCGTCGCGCGGCGGCTTCCGAAGGACACTGACGAAGAGCGCGCGGCGCGCGCCAGCCGAATGGCGGAGTCGAACCGCCTCGCCGCAGAGGTTCCGATGCGCACCGCCCGCGAGGCGGCGGGACTCCTCGACCGTCTCCCGGAGCTCGCCGAGAAGGGAAATCCGAACACCGCCTCCGACGTCGGCGCCGCGGCCCTCCTGCTGGAAGCGGCGGTGCAGGCGGCCCTGCTCAATGTCGCGATCAACCTCGGCGGCGCAGGCGATCCCGCCTTCGCCACGCGACTCACGGAGGAGTCTCTTCGGCTCGGGCAGGAAGCGAGTCGCGTGCGCGAGAAGGT
>DASXTN010000201.1:0-4061 GCA_036505435.1 Thermoanaerobaculia bacterium
TCGAGGAAACCGTGGACGTCCATCGCTTCGGTCAGACAGTCTTCGACCGTCTGGCGGACGATCGGATGGTCCATGGGTATCGGAATCGGACCGCCCGGCAAGGTCTCCGGACACGCAAGGACCTGCGGAAACGCGGCGGCCAGGAGGTCGTTCGCGCGCATCCGCAGGAGAGCCGCCGGCACCTTCTTGCCGTTCTTCGACCGCTCGAGAAGCAACGAACGTTGCGCGTTCCAGCGCCAGCGGGTCTCGAACATCGGTGTCGCGAGGAGAGCCTGAACGAGCACCTCGCGGGCGCTCGAGGGATGAAGGTACTCGAAGACCTGCTCGAGCTCGAAGCTGTGCTGCTGGCCGAGCGAGAGCACGATCGCCTCCTCGTTGGCCGCCGCCTGAAGCTCGAAGCCGAAGCCGACGCAGAACTTCTTGCGCAGGGCGAGCCCCCAGGCGCGGTTGATTTTGGAGCCGAACGGGGCGTGTACGACGAGTTGCATGCCGCCGCTCTCGTCGAAGAACCGCTCGAGAATCACCCGTTTCTGTGTCGGAACGGCTCCGAGGACTCTTCGACCGGCCTCCACGTAGTCCGCGATTTGGACGGCGGCGCCGTGAGGCAGCGCGTTTCCGCAGAGGGCGCGCAAAGATGCGCCGGTCGCTTCGGCGGCTTCGTCGTTCGCCGCGCACTGTTCCCGAACCGCTCCGATCTCGCCGGCGAGCTCCTGCGTTCGGCCCGGCGCCTCGCCGAGCCAGAAAGGAACGCTCGGGGGCTGTCCTTTCGCGTCCGCCACCCGCACGACGCCCGGCTCCACGCGCAGGATCCGCCACGACGCGTTCCCGAGCTGGAAAATGTCGCCGCGGTTCGATTCGATCGCCCAGTCCTCGTTGACCGTCCCGACGAGGGTCCCGTCCGGCTCGAGACGGACCTGGTAGTCGGCGGTATCGGGGATTGCTCCCCCCGAGAGGAGCGCGACGAGCCGCGCCCTCCGCGTCGCCATCAAGCGCCTGTTCACCCCGTCGCGATGGATCAGAGCGCGGCGACCTTCCGCGTGGATCGCGACGACCCGATCGAAATCCTTTCTTTCGAGATTGCGGTACGGCCAGGCGCGCCGTACGAGATCGAAGAGCGCGCGCTCGTCCCACGTTTCGCTGACGCAGGCGGCGACGATCTGCTGGGCCAGAATGTCGAGCGGGCCCGAGGGGATCGGAGTTCGATCCAGGACCGCGTTCTGGATGCATCGAAGCAGCGCGGCGCCCTCCACCAGCTCGTCGAGCGTCAAAGGAAATAGCCGCCCCTTCGGCACCTTTCGCAGAGCGTGTCCGGAACGGCCGACGCGCTGGAGAAAGACGGCGATCGATCGGGTGGCGCCGACCTGGATCACCAGGTCGACGTCGCCGATGTCGATCCCGAGCTCCAGAGACGCCGTTGCAACGAGAGCGCGGAGCTTTCCGGTTTTGAGGCGCTCCTCGGCGTCCAGCCGCCGCTCCCGGGAAAGGCTGCCGTGGTGGCTGGTGACGGCATCCTGACCGAGCAGACGCGTGAGCTGGCCGGCGATCCGCTCCGCCATCTTGCGGGTGTTCACGAAGACGAGCGTCGTCCGGTGCTCGCGAACCAGATCCGCCATACGCGTGTAGATTTCCTCCCACTGCTCGTGCGAGCAGACCACCCCGAGTGGAGACGGAGGGATCTCGATCGACAGGTCGAGCTCCCGGAAAGTGCCGGCATCGACGAGCGTGCATTCCCGTCCGGCGCCGACCAGGAATCGGCCGACCTCGTCGAGCGGCTTCTGCGTGGCCGAGAGGCCGACCCGCTGGACCGGTCGACCGGCGAGATTCTCGAGACGCTCGAGGGTCAGGGCGAGGTGGCTGCCTCGCTTGTCTCGCACGAGCGCATGGATCTCGTCGACGATGACGGTCTCGACGGTGCCGACCATCCGTCGCCCACCGTCGCTCGTCAGAAGCAGGTAGAGCGACTCGGGTGTGGTCACGAGGATATGGGGAGGGCGGCGCACCATCGCCGTCCGTTCGCCGGAAGGCGTGTCGCCGGTCCGGACCAGCACGCGCACCTCCGGAATCGACGCGTCTCTCGCGCGGATTTGAGCGAGTGGCAACTGCAAGTTCTTCTGGACGTCGTTCGACAGCGCGCGAAGAGGTGAGACGTAGACGACCTGCGTCTCGTCTTTGAGATCCGGACCCTGCCGGATCAGTGAGTCGATCGCGGAGAGAAAGGCTGCGAGCGTCTTGCCCGAGCCGGTCGGCGCCGCGATGAGCGTGTGCCGTCCGGCACGGATCGGCGGCCAGCCTTTGCGCTGCGGCGCCGTAGGCTCACCGAGACGCTCTTCGAACCACCTGCGGACGGTCGGATGAAAAGGAGTCAGGGTCAGGTCTCCACTTGCCACATTCAGGGTCAGGTCTCCACTTGCCACATTCGGTTCAGGCCTCCGCGACACCAAACTTCCTGCCGACCTTTCGAAATGCCTCGACTGCGCGATCGAGATCCGCAGGCTCGTGCGCGGCGGAAACCTGACAGCGCAGCCGCGCCTGGCCCTGGGGCACGACGGGGTAGCCGAAGCCGGAAACGTAAACGCCTTCGTCGAAGAGCGCCTTCCCCATCGCGAGCGCCTTCGCCGTGTCGCCGACGATGACCGGAACGATCGGATGGGTGCCGTGCGGGATCCGGAAGCCGGCGTCGGAGATCGCCTTGCGGAAATAGGTCGCGTTGTCGCGGAGCTTTCGTACGGGCGCGGGATCCTCGCGCAGCATCCGAAAGGCCTCGAGAGACCCCGCGACGACGGCCGGAGGAAGCGAGTTGGAGAAGAGATACGTCCGGCTCCGCTGCCGCAGCGTCTCGACCAGCGGTTTCGGGCCGGCGACGAATCCGCCCGCGGCCGACCCCATTGCCTTGCCGAGCGTCCCGGTCGTGACCGGAATCCGGTCGAACACTCCCTGCTCCTCCGCGGTTCCGCGGCCCCGTGCTCCGAGCACTCCGGTCGCGTGCGAGTCGTCGACGGCGAGGAGAACGCTCTTTTCTCCGCAGATCCGAACCAGCTCCCGGAGGTTTGCCTCCTCGCCCTCCATCGAGAAGACGCCGTCGGTGATCATCAGCCGGAATCGAGAGGCCGTGTCCTCCGTGACCATCTTCTCGAAAGCCCGCATGTCATCGTGCGGGACCCGGAACCTCTTCGCCTTGCAGAGCCGCACTCCATCGATGATCGAAGCGTGGTTCAGCTCGTCCGAATAAAGGCCGTCGTTCTCGTCGAGAATCGCCGCGAAGAGGCCTTCGTTCGCGTTCCAGCACGACATGTAGAGGATCGCGTCGTCGGTCCCGAAGAATCCGGCGATCTCTGACTCGAGCTCCTTGTGAAGCTCCTCGGTACCGCAGATGAACCGCACCGACGCCATCCCGGCTCCCCAACGGTCGATCGCCCTCTTCTGGGCCTCCTTGACGCGTGGATGGTTGGCGAACCCGAGATAGTTGTTGGAGGTCAGCATGACGACCTCACGGCCGCCGACTTTGACACGCGCGTCCTGCGGCGAGTCGAGGACGAGCTCCTCTTTGTAGGTCCCGGCCTGCCGCAATTTCTCCATTTCGCCGGCAAGGTGATCGACGAGGCTTTTCATGGTCACGAGCCTTTGCCTGTGCGCTTCCGCTATTCGGTGTCTTCAGACAGGATCTTCCCCGCCACCCGGCCGCCGGGGAACGCTGCGTCGAGCGCTCCGAGCGCCCGGTCGAACGCGCCCGCGTCGGGCGCGATGATCTCTGCGCAGAGTGTCGGCCGGTTGATGATCTCCGAGGTCCCACCCGCGCCCCTCACGATGACCGCCAGCGCCGGCCTTTCGACCGTGTAGAGGATGTCGTCCACGTCGCCGAGCGCGCGCGATGCGATCTTCTGCGCATCACCTGTCTGCTCGCGCGAGAGACACACGCCGGCGAGTCCGACGACGCGGAAGTGATTCGGCTCGAACTCGGTCCGGTCCCAGTTCTTCCACACGCGCTCGCGGGGTTTGAGCTGAAAACGGTAGGCGAGGTTCGAGAGGCGCGATTCCTCGAGCGCGAACTCCGCGATGCGGCG
>DASXTN010000202.1:0-2341 GCA_036505435.1 Thermoanaerobaculia bacterium
ACTGCGGCTGCTTCGACATCCGATCCGTGGGGAAGAGCCGCGAGCAACTGCTGACAGACATGCAATGGGTACTCGTTCGGGACGCCGGGATGCTGCTACTGACTGTTCAGGTGCTCGCCGCGACCGCGCCGCGGGCGGCACCACGGTGGCGCATGAGCGATCGGATTTAATGCCGAATCACTGATTCAGCAATTCAGCGCTGACCCCGATTCAGCGATTCAGCGTTGACCCCCCACGGCAGTCGGCGGAACGATCCGCGGCACCGGCCGCCGGCGAAGGTCCATGAGAACTTCCCGGGCGGCTGCTTTGAGGGTCTCGAGGACGCCGTACCCGGTCGTGGCGCTCGCCTCCAGCGTCGGCTCCCCCTTGATGTTCAGGCGTCTCCAAAGCTCTTCGGTCGGAAGCGCCGAGGGAAGGTCTCGTTTGTTCAACTGCAGGACGTATGGGACGTCGCCGATGTCGCGATCGAAGCTCTTCAAGTGCGCATCGAGGTTGCGGATCGATTCGACGTTTGCGTGAAGTCGCGCCTCCTGCGAGTCGGCGACGAACACGATGCCGTCCGCTCCTCGGAGGACGGCTCGGCGCGCAGCGTCGTAGAAGACCTGGCCCGGGACGGTGTAGAGGTTCAGCCGCGCCCGAAAGCCTCGCAGCGGAGCGAGGTCGACCGGGAGGAAGTCGAAAAAAAGGGTCCTGTCGGTGTCGGTCGAGAGCGAGATCAGCCGGCCGCGCAGGTCGGGACGCGTCTGCTCCGCCAAAAAGCGCAGGTTCGCCGTCTTTCCGCCCAGACCGGGGCCGTAGTAGACGACCTTGCAGTGAATCTCACGTGAAGCAAAGTCAACGAAGGCCATGAGACCCGAAAAACGGGAATCGGAAAACGAGAAACGAAGTCATTCAGAGAAAAGCCGGTCGATGTCCTCGTCGGTGATCTCGGCGAGCAAGGGCTCGATCCCCGAGTGCAGCACCGGCTCCCGCTGCATCCGCTCGGTGATCTCGGCGAACGCTTGCGCGAGCTCGGCCGTTGCCTGACGGACCCGGAGACGCACCAGCCCGAGCGACGAGCGATCTGTGAATATCACCACGAGAATCACTTTCCCGGACACGATGGAGACGTGGATGTTCTCCTTCTCACCCTCGTGGAGAAGGACCGAAAACTCGCGTTCCCCCAGGATCCGCGCGAGGCCGTCGGTCGCCGCGACGTTGCCCGCCGTGAGCGATGCGAGCGCCGTCAGGTCCAGCGCGTCGACGTCTCCGACCGAAGCGATCCGCTGGCCGTTTTTGTCCACGAGGACGACGATCCCCGCGTCGGATTCCTGCCGCAGATGGCGAAGGATCTGCTGGAGCCGGCGGAAGTCCTCGTCGTAAAGGACGAGATCGGCGGGGGACATCGACCAATTGTAGCTGGCTTTCGGCTGCGGCGGTCGCTGCGCGACCGGCGGCCGAGAGAGTTCAAACGGGGACTGGACACCCGATGGCTAGAGCTCTCTTCGGTTTTCGAGGGATCGGGCCATCGTCACTTCGTCGGCGTATTCGATGTCGCCGCCGACCGGCAGACCGAACGCGATCCGGGTGACTCGGACGCCCGATGGCCTCAACCGGTTCGCGATGTAGAGCGCCGTCGTCTCTCCCTCGACGTTCGGATTCGTTGCGAGGACCACTTCCTTGATCTCCGGAGTAACGCGAGCCAGGAGACCGGCCACCTCGATCTCGTCGGGGCCGATCCCGCGCAGAGGGGAAAGTGCTCCCCAGAGCACGTGATAGCGCCCCCGAAACTCCCGCGTCTTCTCGATCGCCGCGACGTTGCCGGGCTCTTCGACCACGCAGAGGAGAGTGGAATCACGCTGCGGGTCCGAGCAGATCTCGCATGGGTCCGACTCGGTCAGCGTGTTGCAGATGGAGCAACGTCGGACGGCTTCCCGGGCCTCCTGGATCGCGCCAGCGAGCCGGTCCGCCTCTTCGCGCGGAGAGCGCAAGAGGTAGTAAGCCAGGCGAGCCGCGCTCTTCGCGCCGATTCCGGGAAGCCTCTGAAATTCCGAGACGAGGCGGTCGAAGCCCTTGAGCCTCACCGCATTCCCGGCAACATTCCGCCCAACATCGCCGACGTCTTCTTTCGAACGGCTTCGTCGACCTGTCGCGCCGCATCGCGCAGCGCTGCAAGAACGAGGTCCTGGAGTGTTTCGACGTCCGCCGGATCGACGGTCGACGGGTCGATCCGGACCGAAAGAACTTCCTTCGTGCCCGTCATCTCGATCCGCACGAGCCCGCCTCCCGCGGAGCCTTCGACGCGCAGGGCAGCGAGCTCGGCCTGCACCCTGCTCTGCATCGCTTGCGCCTGCTGCACCAT
>DASXTN010000203.1:0-7865 GCA_036505435.1 Thermoanaerobaculia bacterium
ACGCCGAAGGTGTGAGCTGACGAGAGATCGTCGCGGGCGCGCATTGCGCGACCTCGCCCTTCTCTTTCTCAAGCTCGGCACCGTCGCGTTCGGCGGCCCCGCCGCTCACATCGCGATGATGGAGGACGAGGTCGTCAGCCGTCGGTGGCTGACGCGCGAGCAGTGGTTCGCGCGAAGGAACGCGAGCAAGACGTAGCCGACGCCACCGCGGTGGGACAGGTGACGCCGGGGCCCGTCTTCACGACCGCGACGTTCATCGGCTACGTGCTCGCCGGGCCGAAGGGATCGCTCGTCGCGACGGTTGGCATCTTCCTGCCCGCCTTCGTGTTCGTGGCGGCGAGCGCTCCGCTGATTCCGAAGCTGAGGCGATCCGCTCTCGCGGGAGCCGCGCTCGACGGGATGAACGTCGGGTCGCTCGCGCTCATGGCGGTCGTGACGGCTCAACTCGGAGTCGCGGCGGTTCGCGACGCGTTGACGGCCGGCGTCGCGCTCGTGAGCGCGGTGTTGCTGCTCCGGTTCCGACTCAATACGACATGGCTCGTTCTGGGGGGCGCCCTCATCGGGTGGTTCGCGAAAACGCGGAGCTAGCGAGCCGACTTTTCGGAGGCAGGAATCGCGATGGCAACCTTGTTGACCCCGCTGCATGCGAGATAGAGCCTGCCGTCCGGCGTCGCCACCATGTTGCGGACGATGCCGCCGCCCGAGGGGATCGGCCACTTCTGAAACGAGTGTGTCTTAGGATCGAAGGCCACGAGCGTGTTCGGCTGCACTCCCGACTCGCTGTACCAGACGATGCCGTCGCTCGTCGAGGCGATCCCATAGGGGTGGGAGCCCGACCCTCCGGGTGACCGCCATTCCTCGACCTTGCCGCTTCGCGGATCGAGGCGCCCGAGGAAGCCGCGCGCGAAGTCGCTGTAGTAGATGAGCCCATCCGGGTTGTTCGCGATACGGCGAGGCCGCGCGGCCTCGGGCAGAGAGAATTCGGTGATGGCGAGGGTCTTCGCATCGATCCTCCCGATCTTGTTGCTGCCGAACTCGCAGAACCAGGCCGCCCCGTCCGGACCGATGATGATCCCGTACGGATTGGAGTGCGTCGTCGGTACTTCCTTGACGTCCACCTTGCCGGTCTTCGGATCGAGCCTCCCCACGAAATTGCTTTCCTGGGCGGTGAAGAAGATGTTTCCTCCTCCGTCGAGAGTCAGGCTGTGCGGATCGCGGACACGTGGATCCGGCATCTTGTACTCGGTCACCCCGCCTGTCTTGGGATCGAGCTTTCCGATGTAGCCCTTGAAGTTGGCCGTGAACCAGATATTGCCGTCCTTATCCGCCGCGAGGCCGTGCGGCCCGGAATCGGACGTCTTCAGAGGAAATTCTCGGATCACGCCGGTCTTCGGGTCGAGCCGGCCCAGCTTGTTCGCGAGTTGGCCCGTGTACCAGAGCGCTCCGTCGGGCGCGACCTCGGGGTCGTGCGGCCGCGACTTCGGCGTCGGAACGTCCCACTCGCGAATGACGACGTTTTCGACGTTCGCAGGCAATCGAACCGGCCAAAGGACCGAAGCCAGAAGGTAAAGGAAAATTCTTTTGAGCATCAACCGCCCCCGCAGCGTTTACCCTACGGGTTTCCGTCTGCAAGAAGCCGTCCAACCTCTCCGCAAAGGTGGGGGACACGGAGAGAATTCGCCCCTATCGGCGTGACTTCACGAAAGATTTGCCGGCCAGAACCGACGAACTAGGGCCGGTCGCGCCGTTGGATCGTGAGCGCGTTGAGAGCTTCTTCGATCGGGATGAACCCGTTTAAGCCGATGCCGAGTCCCTCGGGCATCAACGCGTAGGCGCTGACCGAGACCCCGACGACGAGGCCGGCGCGGTCCAGAAGCGGCCCGCCGCTGTTGCCCTTCTGAATGGAGACATCGCTGCGGAGAATCCGAAGCCCGTCGTCTTCGCCATAACCGCTGAGGATCCCTTTCGTCACCGTCTGACCGAAGTTCTCTTCGAGGGGCGTCCCGATTGCGAAGACGTCCGCGCCGGGCTGGACTCGGCTCGACTCTCCGAGCGGCAGGTACGGGTAAATGTCGCTCTCGAGCTTGACTAAGGCGACGTCGCGCCGGCGGTCGGCTCGCACGACCACGCCATTGACCTCTCTTCCCGTGAGGAACTTGACCCGGACGTAACGCGTCTGACCGACCACGTGCTGGTCGGTCAGCAGGTAGCCGTCGCGCGAGATCAGAAAGCCGGAGCCCATGGAGTCCCCTGCGAAGAGCGTGACGACCGCCATTCGGGAGTCCGAGACGACCGACTCCACGCTGCGGGCCTGCCGGACGGGCAGCGTCTCGTAGGCGACGGCGATGGGATCACGCTGCGTCTTGCCCTGGGCGTCCGCGCCGGCCCCCGAGAGCAGATCGTGGAATGGCGCGCCGGCGAGGAGGTTCCGGGCGGCCGAGACGAAGGCGCGTGAAATCGCCTCGGCGCCCGGCTCCCCCTGCGGCCGCGACATGCGGCTCGAGCCGTCCGTCGTCGCCTTCATCTCGACGGCCCTCGTCCGATAAGAGTAGATCTGCCAATCGACCGAGAGCGACGCCTCGGCCGTGGCCAGGCTCTTTCGCGGATTTGCATAGCAGACGTTGGCGCGAACGTCACGGATGACGCCGCCGATGACGTAGTCGGCCCGGCGCTCGTGCGGGTCTTCGAAGAGGGCATCGCGATCTCCGACGATCGTGTATCCGGCCGAGGACAGCTCCTCGAGCAGCACCGCGCCGAAATCCTGACCCACCGAGCTCTCCCGGTTCGCCTTCCATGTCAGCGGCGCGCGCCCGGTACAGGCGCTCCCGCTCTGGACCGAGCCGATGACGTGGTCTTCGGGCAGCTTTAGCAAAAACTTGCGGAACTCGACGGGACTCGACTTTTCTTGATCGGCGGGAAGCGGTTTCCCTTGATCGGCGGGTCGAACGGGCGCGCTCTCGAAAGAAGAGGTCGAGGCGCACCGCAGGGCAGCCAGGGCGACGAGAATGAGCAGGAGCCTGAAAAACGCGGACGCGCGCTCGGCGGGGCGACGTCGTTTTTCGCCGCGTCGCCGGGCCAGGCGTTCAAACAGCAAGCGCGCCGTGGAAGCGAGCATCTTCCGGAATTGGTTTCCTTTGGCTTCGGGTCCATCAGACGCAAAACGGGCGCCAGGTACCGGGGGCGCAATGTTCTTTTCTTTCTACGCATTCGCGGAAGCCGCCAGAGCGCGGTGTCGAAATCCGTCGCTCTCTACGCTGCCGAGTGACCTTTTCTGGCTGGCGAGAGACGCTCGGGCGGCGCCTGGTTCGGACGCTCCAGAGGCTCGCCTTATCGGCGCCGAGAGAGGAAAACTCTCATCTCGCTCCGCCGACCAAGAACAGGTGCGAGGCCATTCGGCGGCAGCTGTAGGCGTGGCTCTTTTCGTCGTCGCTGATGGCGATCGGATCGATCTGGAGAACGCCGGTCAGGTTCGTCGGACCGAGCGTCCGGATCAGCTCCCGGCGCCCGGTGGAAACGTCGAGCCGTTCGATCCGCGAGGGTACCTCCCAGCTGCGCGCGACGAGCACAGAGCGGCCGTCGGCGCTCCAGCGGAGGACAGAATCTTCGGGCGTGGCACCCGGTACCGGCCGCGAGTCGCCCCCTTCCACGGGAAAGAGCAGGAGTCCTCCGGTGCTCCCCCGAACGAGAATGAGCCGGCCGTCGGGTGAAACGAAGCCCTGGTTCGTCCCTTCGGGAGTCGCCGCGCGAGGCTTGCCTCCGGCGATCTCCTGCACGTAGCAGCGCACCGCGTGTCCACTCTCGTGGCCGCAGAGCACCCTCCGCCCATCCGGGAAGAACCTTGCATCCTCGTAGCTGACGAGGCCGCCTCGTTCGAGCCGCCGGGGTTGCCCGGCGCCGGTCGGATAGACGATGACCTGCTGCGGCGAGGTCGGCACGGTGGCGAGCGCCCACTTCCCATCCCGAGAGATGTCGTTGGCCGAGCCCTCGCCGAGCCGAACGACCGGTGAACCGTCGGTCTGGCGCAGGCACGTCGAGTAGTTCGGACCCACGCTGCCGCTCTCTTCGGTGAAGAGGAGCGTCTTGCCATCCGGCGTCAACGCCACGGCGTAGGAAAGGTCGAGCCAGGACAAGTCCCGCTCTCGATCTGCTCCGGGAGCCAGGACGGGAGTGTCGCGATACAGGTCGTCCCGGCTCGCGATCCAGCGCCCGTCGGGGGAGACGTCCTGGATCGTCAAGCCGCCGGCGCTCTGGAGTGCGGTCCGCCGGCGGCCGGACAGCGTGACGGCGAAGATGGTGAAGTTGTTGTAGGCGGTCCCGGCGGAGAACAGGACCTCATCGCCGCTCGCGGACCAGGCCAGACCTTCCTCGCCCCAGTAGCCGTTCGAGAGGGTCGTCTTCTTTCCGGCCTCCACAACCGCCACGAGGCCGCGATCGTCGTACTTGATCGGATGCTCGAAGAACGCGATGCGGTCGCCGCGCCGCGAGAAGCGGGGGTTGCTGAAGTAGCCGCCCGTCTCGCAGAGGACCCTTCCGGCCGGAAACTCGAGGCGGTCCTTCCCGTTGACGTCGCGGATCACCGCGAGATCCGAACCGTCGGGAGACCAGTCCGCCTCGCGGACGCCGTCGAGGATCTCTCGCGGCGCTCCGCCCTCGAGGGGCATCCGCGCGAGAGTTCCGCCGAAGAGGCTGTGACGGAGATAGCGCGTCTTCGTCAACACGGCGAGCTCCCCCGAGCCCCGGCGGGACGTTCTGGTTCGTGATCGAGAGATCCGGCGGGTCCTCCTTCAGGATCGCCGACATCGTGTCGGCCGCCGAATCTCCATGGAAGGCGCGCTTTCCCGAGAGCACCTCGTAGAGGATGGCGCCGAAGGAGAAGATGTCGGATCGGGCGTCGGCGGCGCGGCCACGCACCTGCTCCGGCGACATGTAGCCGAGGGTGCCGAGAACCACCCCCGCCTCCGTCCCCGCCGTTGCAGTGGGGAGATTGGTAGCCTGGCTTCCCTCTTCCGTGTGGGTGAGCTTCGCGAGGCCGAAGTCCAGAATCTTCACCCGGCCGTCGCGGGTAACGAAGATGTTCTCGGGCTTCAGATCCCGGTGAATGATCCCTTTTTCGTGCGCCGCGGCCAGACCGTGCACGACCTGCAGGGAGTAGTCGATCGCCTTTCTCGGCGATAGCCGGCCGCCCGCCAGAACAGACCGAAGGGTCTCGCCTTCGAGAAGCTCCTGGACGACGTATGGAGCCCCATCCTGAGTGCCGATGTCGTGAACCGCCGTGATGTCGGGATGGTTCAGGAGCCCGGCGGCCTTCGCTTCCTGCTCGAACCGGCGCAGCCGTTCGCTGTCCGCGGAGAAGGAAGCGGGCAGGACCTTGATGGCCACGTCTCTGCCGAGACGCGGGTCTCGCGCGCGATAGACCTCGCCCATCCCACCCGCGCCGATCGGCGCCAGGATCTCGTAGGGCCCCAAGCGCGTGCCCGACTCCATCGGCATGAGAAGCGAGCCGGATTGTAGCCTTGCGGGAGCCTCTTGAGCTTTCCCTAAGCTGGCCACGAGTCTCGGCCGGTCAACAGGTTGGGGGTCGAGCGGTTGCGCTCGGTGCGCGGGTGCCTTCCTGATGGCAGTGGCATTGCTTTTCCTTCTTGGAGGAAGAGAAGAATGCGCGTGAGACCGAAAGGAGGATTCGAAATGCGAAAGGCAGTCATCGTGCGAAGCCTTCTCGCCGCGCTCGTCCTGGGCCTTCTGGCTCTCGGATACTCGGGTTGCGGCAAGAGCTACAGCTCGCCGACATCGCCTCCGATGTCGGGAACGCCGACGCCCGGCCCGCCCCCCACGCCGAATTACTGAACGAGCCGATGGGTCCGGATGGAGGGGAGGGCGTCCTTGTTTCTCGGCAGCTCTAATTCCCCTCGAGATACTCCGCCGCGTCCACGAGCTCGACGTCGGGCGACTCGCGCAGAAAGTGACAGAGTAGCGGTCGGTGGCCAGAGCCGAAGATTACGAGAATCCGGTCCTGGGGAGACTCGACGACGCGAAGAACGTTTACGGCGATTTTGAGATTTCGTTCATACCATCCGGCGACCTCGTCGGCTCCCGCGTAATCGGCGCCCTTCCCGACTTCGGCCATGAGCAGGTAGGCGCGGCTGAGCGTTTCCATCTCTCGCCCGTTGTGGAAGCGAATCTGCTCGAGAACGCTTCTCTGCTTGAGATTCTCCACGAGCGGCCCGATATACCCGAAGACTTTCTGGAGCCGCTCGGCCAGCTCCGACTGGCCGTTTGCGGCGACCTTGAAGACGCGGTCGATGTCCATGTCCTTCTTGTAGTCGACGGGATAGACGGCCGGGTGTCCTTGCTCCGCGGCCAGGCGAAAGCCGAGCTGCTCCCGCTCGTCGGCGGCAAGCGTGTGCTTGCCTTCACGGTAGAGCGCATACTTCTTCTGGAGATCGCTCGTACCGTAAGCCGCCTCGAGCGCAATCTTCGTCGGACGGAACTTCGCGAGTCGGCCGACGAGGTCGCGGACCTCGCGCTGGCGGTCGGGCGAGAGCATGTCCTGGCCGGCTGTCTTGACGTAGTCGAGGTTGGGATTGTCGAAGTGGAAAACGCCGAGGACGAGCACCTTCGGTTTGGGGCGGGCCAGGTCGAGCCCCGGGATCTCTCCGCCCGCTCCATCCAACCCGGCGAGCGGCCGGGCGAGCAAAAGGAGTAGAAGAAGCGCGAAAGGAGTCAATCGTCGCATCGCCATTACCTCCTGGAGCCCATGTCGGCATTATTGCTCGCCACGCGGCGCTGTTCCGTCGGACGAGGGAGATCGCGGGACTTCGAGCGACTCGCCGTTGTCGAGCAGGAGGAAATGCCGCCTCCTGGGGTCGGGGTTCCGGGCGAGCGCGGCTTGGAGCTCTTCGATTGGCTCGAGCTCGCCGTCGTCGGCCTGGGCAAACGTCCCGAAGTGGATGCCGACCGACGTGCGCGCTCCGAGGGTCTCGTGCGCCCGAAGCGCGTCCTCCGGATCGATGTGCGCGGCGGCCATGAACCAGCGCGGGCGATACGCGCCGATCGGCAGGAACGCGAGACGGAGACCCGGAAAGCGCCGGCCGATCTCCTCGAAATGCGAGCCCCAACCAGTGTCGCCGGCGAAGTAGATGGGGCCGGAGGGGCCCTCGATGACCCAGCCGCACCAGAGTGTCCGGTCGCGGTCGAACGGGCTGCGGCTGGAGAAGTGACGCGCGGGAACCGCGGTGAGAGTGACGCCGGGTGAAAGAGTCATGGAGTCCCACCAGTCGAGGTCGCGAGCCCGCGGCACTCCATGCTTGTCGAGGAACTTTGCGTTGCCGAGCGCGACGAAGATGGGGGAATGATGCGCAAAGGCGAGCCGCCGCAGCGTGGGCAGATCCATGTGGTCGTAGTGGTTGTGGCTCACGAGAACGGCGTCGATCGGCGGCAGGTCCTCGAATCGGAGACCCGGCCGGCGGTGCCGGCGCGGTCCCACGAAGGAAAGGGGCGAGACCCTCGCGGACCAGACCGGATCGGTTAAGAAATTCAGCCCGTCCATCTGCACGAGAACGGTCGAGTGGTTGACGAACGTCACGCGCAGCGTCCCGGCGCCGACGCGCACGGGCGGCCGGGAACCGGGCGGAGTGTCGGTGAAGTCGCGCCACGCGCCGCGCTCCCGGTGCGTCATCCAGCGGAGGAAATCCCCGAAGCCGTGGTCGAGCGGCTCCATCGAACGGAATCGCTTCCCGTCGAAGTGATTCGTGATCGGCCCGCGCCACCGCGGCGCCGACAGCGCACAGCCGCCGGCCACGGCGGCGCCGGCCGCGGCGGAGATGCCGGCCAGCACGATCTTCGTGCGACGCTTCGCCATGACGGGA
>DASXTN010000204.1:0-2774 GCA_036505435.1 Thermoanaerobaculia bacterium
TTCTCTGGTCGCGCACGATGTCGCGGACCACCACCGGGTCGGTCGAAGACAGGATCGCGCCGATCAAAATGGACGCGGCGATTCCCGTCCCGAAGAGGAAGTGCGCGGCGATTGCAACCAGGAGGAGGCAGAGGATCGTCCCGGGACCGAGCACCAGGGAGGGAACCAGCCACTCGCTCGCGGAGCGGTCGAATTTCATCCGGACGGCGTCGAGAAAGAGAACCAGCGACAGCGTCACGACCGCGACTGCCTCGAGCATCGGAGAGTGCGGAGAAAGCGAGATCACTCCGCGGTAGCCGAGAACAACACCGAGTCCCAGGAAGATGATCGGAAACGACAGGGGCGCCCGAGAGACGAAGCCCTCGGTCAGGCCCGCGAGGACGAGGACGAACGCCGCGAGCGCGAGAAACGTCAGAAGATCGGGCACCGAGGGATTCTACGGCTCGACAGAGGGCTCACTATGGAGCCGTGCGATCCGGATGCCCAGCACCCGCGGGGGTTTTGGGGGCTCCCGCGAAAATGTGCACGCGGTTGCTCAAGGCAAGCACGCTCGTTTCCTTTCTTCGCTATGACAGCATCCGTCTGAGCTCGTCGGACATCCGCCCCGTCAGCTCCCATCGGATGAGCGTGGCCGGGATGAGTCCGGCGGCGTCGAACTCCTCCATGAACTGCTTCATCGTGAACCGGTCGCCGACCTGTTGCTTCCGCTCTGACAGGATCTTCTCGATCTCGATCTTTCCGATGATGTAGCTAGTCCCGTACCCGGGCTGCTGGAGATATAGATGCTGCTCGCCGCGGACCAGGTTTCCGTCCAGACGCAGCCACCCGCGAGGCGTGTTGGCCGACGCGAACGCCGCAGCCTGCTCGAGGGCTAACTCGTTGCTGTGCATCTTCAGTTCGCCCAAGGCACGCGCCGCCCGCTGGGCGAGCAGGATGTAGAGAAGCTCGCGCGTCCGCGGCCGCGCGTCGAACATCCCCGCCTGCACCATCAGCTCTTCCCAGCCGGTCGCGTGACCCTCGGTGCGCGTATTGAAGATGTTGTAGAGGAGCGCTCCCTTGCGGATCGGGCTCGCGTGGGGTTCGTGTGCCATCCGCGCCTTGTCGAACCAGTGATATCCGTGAGTGCGCATCAGCTCCGGGTCCCGGTAGTCCACCTCGGAAAAAAACTCTCGTGGGCCGGCGCGGAAGCTGCCGACCTTCGCGCGCAGCGCGGGATCCATGTAGTCCCTTACGGTGAGAATGTCGTGATCTCGAAGATAGGCCATGTACTCCGTGACGGCTGCGCCGAAGCGTCGGTGATATTCCTCGGCGCTCGCGACGGGGACCTGCGCGGGCAGCTTCGCGTTGCGGAGTTCTTCCATGGCGAGCAGCGCGTGAGCCCGCGCGAGCTCGCGCTCCATGATCGTCACTTCCTGCTGCCAGGTGTAGGGCGCGAGCTGGACGTTCTTTAGATACCAGTCGTAGTTTTCGACGCCGACGCCGGACGGCCCCGTCTTCGAGGCCGCCTTCGAATCGAGCCACGCCGCAAAGTCGTCCGTCGCTTTCTTCGCGCTCTCGACATCCGCCTCGAGGGTGCCGGAAGCACCCGTCAGTTTCGATGCGAGCTCCGCCAGGTCGGCGCTTTGCTGTCGAATGCTCTTTGCGCCGTAGGTCCAGAGATCCTTGCCGTTCCCGACCAGGTTGGTCTTCGCCTGAGCGAGAAGCTTCGGAATCGGGCGGATTCCGGAGTCCATCTGCGCGGCGCGCTCCGCGGTGAGCGGAAACGTGTAGGTCCAGATCTCTACCCCGCCGTACGCGAACGGCCCTTCGCGCGCGGGCTGATCGCTTTCCTCCGGGAAGACCGTCACGTAGAAGGCGGGGTTATTGGTCCACGGCTTCAGGACTCGGTGGTCGAAGTCGAGGCCGTTCATCTCGGCACGGACGACGTGCCAGTCGACCTGCCGGGCAATCGGCCAGCCTCTCGGGTCGATCTCAGAGAGGCGCCGCTGCCAGGAGGCGAGCTCGCGGTACTGCGCGGCCATGGCGCCGGCGGTGTAGTCCGGTACACCGTCCACAAGCTTCGGCCTCTGGAACGACCGCCACTCGTTGAAGAGCGAAACCAGGTCTTCGTAGCGCGTGCTCTTTCGAGCGGTCGACTCGGTGCCGGGGTTTCTGATCACGAGAGCCGCCACGATGAACAGAGAGCCACCCGCTACGCCCATGGATGTCAACGACATACCAACCTCCCGGCGGCTGAGTGTGGCACCGATTTCGCGTCACGTCCTCTCCCGGTGATAGGGAAATTTGCGGTGCGCCAGCGAGCGCGCCACCGGCGGCGGTGGGGCATTTTCGTCGCTATTGCGGCTGCGGTTCTCGGGTGTCCGATTACCGCCCAGCCGGCGGAACTGCCGAAGCTTGGAATGATGGAGGGCGTCTCACTCCTCGAGAACCGGGCGCGGGCCGTGGAGCAGCAGTTCTCGCTCGGTCTCCAGGAGGAACCAAAGCCCGTTCCCGAGCCGGTCCAGTCGCCGGGCCGGAGACGTTTTTTCACGGCGGCCAGTGAGCTCGCGCTCCTCGAGCTCGTCCCCTGGGCGTTCGACCGGTACATCGGCCGCTACGAATACGCCTTTATCTCGATCGAGACAGTCCGCGAAAACTTCCGGAGAGGCTTCGGATACGACCCGGACACCTTCGAGGTCAACCAGTCCTCGCACCCGTACCACGGCAGTCTCTTCTTCAACGCGGCGCGCGAGAACGGCTACGGCTTCTGGGGGTCGAGCGCATTCGCGTTGATG
>DASXTN010000205.1:0-2127 GCA_036505435.1 Thermoanaerobaculia bacterium
TCGAGGCGGCGGGGCGAGAACCGAGAAGAGGCTGAGCATGGAGTGGCCTCTCGCCTGACGCTTCCGGACGCGGGTTCGACTCCCGCCGCCTCCACCAACTCCTCGACACAAACTGTCTACGTGGATCGACTGCCTCGGGCAGCGGCGGACAACGTCCGAACGGACGTTCGACGTCGACGCGCGCGGCGCCGGCTCTTCAATCGCCGGCGCAGGAGGAACCAGCCGGCTCCCGCGATCACGAGCGCCAGAAGCGCCAGGCTGAGGTGGCCAACCCACCGCGCCAGCGTCTCGAAGTTGCGCCCGACGAGATATCCGAGAAGCGCCGAACCGGCTCCCCACACGATTCCGGCCGCTACGCTCCACGGCAGAAACCGTCGATACGGAACGCGGGCGACGCCCGCGGCGGCAGGAATGATCGAACGCAGGAAGGCCGCAAAGCGGCCGACGAACACCGCCTGCGGTCCTCGCCTGCGAAGCCACAGGCGCGCTTTGGCCCATCCTTTGCGCCGCCTTCGCGCGAAGAAGCGGCGCCCGTAACGGCGTCCGATGAAATATCCGATCGAATCGCCCACGATGGGTCCGAGAACCGCCGCGGCCAGGATCCCGCCGAGCGGCACGCGCCCCTGGGAAGCCAGAACGCCGCCGAGGACGACCGCAAGCTCTCCCGGAACGATCAATCCGAGAAAGAGCGCGGTCTCACCGGCCGCCATGAGGAACACGGTCGGGATCGCCAGCGCGGCCGGAATGGATCGAAAAAACTCGACGACCCGGTGAACCAATTACCCCTCGAGCTTCGCTTCCATGGTGACCTTTGCATTCAGAAGCCTCGAGATCGGGCACCCGGTCTCCGCCGCTTCCGCCGCCTTCCGGAATGCCTCGGCGGATGCGCCGGGGACCTTCCCGACGACTTCCAGGTGAGACTCGGTCACGCTCCAGCCCGAATCGACCCGCTCGAGTGTCACGATCGCCTTTGTGCGCAGGCTCTCCGCTACGAGGTTCGCCTTGCCGAGCTCACCGGAAAGCGCCATCGTGAAGCAGCCCGCGTGGGCTGCTGCGACGAGCTCCTCGGGATTGGTCCCCTTCTCGCTTTCGAACCGGGTCGAAAACGAATAAGGCGTGCTCTGGAGGACACCGCTCTCCGTCGAAACGACTCCTTTTCCGGTCTTCAGGTCCCCTTGCCACTGTGCGGATGCGTTGCGTTTCATTTCTTTCTCCTCGTGCTTTCGTCTCTGATCCCTTCAAGATTCGAGCCGTAGGCGAGCTCCTCGTCCACGGGCTCGGCTAAACTAGTCCCGTAGGCCTTTTCGTGAACATCAGACTCTCGCGCGCGCTCGTAGCGTGCCTGGCCGGGCTTTTCGTCCTCGTTCTCGCAACGCTCGGAACGGCGACCGGCCAGCAGACGGTGACCCTCCTCTGGCGCGGCGAGTCCTATCCCGTCGCGGTCTCCGGAGGAGACTTCAGCGTCGGCGACGCCGCGCGGGCACTCGGCTTCACCGTCTCGCGCGACACGACATCGGGTGTGCTGACGATCTCGGGGCATGGCCACCAGCTGCTCGCCGGCCCCGGGACGAAGCAGGTCCCCGTCGACCAGCGCACGGTCGAGATCTCGCGGCCCGCTCGCTCGAGCGGCGGCGTGCTCTATGCCCCGCCGGATTTCTTCGAGAAGGCGCTGTTTGCCGTCGCAGATGCGAGTGGAAGCTACGACGCGGTCAGGCATGTTTGGACGCTCTCGGAGACCGGGTCCCCGCCCGAGACCGTTCCAGCGCCGCCCGTGTCGATCGACGTCGCGGTCGTGCACGTCGATCCGACCACCCAGGTCGTGTTGCGCGAGTCGGGCCCGGCGCGTTTCGCGCCGCGCCTCGTCGAGTCGGGCCTGCAGATTCGCTGGCTCGATCGCAAGATCACAGCTCCGTTCGGCGAGCGTCGCTTCGACGACCCGCTCGTCGCGGCGGTTCGCTTCGAGGACGACACGGCGACCGTCGTTTTTCGCGATCCGGGGTTGACGGCGCACGCCTATCCGCTCACCGACCCCGACCGCATCGTAGTCGAGGTGGGTCGGCAGTTCGAGGCGCCCCCCATCGAGCCGGCGGCGCCTGCCCCCGCCGCCGTGCCCGCGATCACCATCGT
>DASXTN010000206.1:0-2155 GCA_036505435.1 Thermoanaerobaculia bacterium
GCTCGCCGCGTTGCCGCCGTCACCCCTCGAGAAGGCGGAGTCGCTCGAGCAGCTTCGGTGGCTCGAGGCCGGCTGGTCGATCTGGGTCGGGCGAGCGCGAGCGGACTCGATCGGCGTGGACACGCCCGAGGATCTCGCGAAAGCGGAAAAGATGCTGGAACGGCTCGGAAAAACAATGAAGGAGGCGGCGCGATGAGCGCGAAGTACGTTTTCGTGACGGGCGGAGTGGTCTCCTCGCTCGGAAAGGGGATCGCGGCGGCGTCGATCGGGGCGCTTCTCGAAGCACGGGGCTTCAAGGTCGCGCTTGCGAAGTTCGATCCCTATATCAACGTCGATCCGGGCACGATGTCTCCGTTCCAGCATGGCGAGGTGTACGTGACCGACGACGGGGCCGAGACCGATCTCGACCTCGGGCATTACGAACGGTTCACGTCCATGACCGGCTCGCGCGTCAACAACACGACGGCGGGACGGATTTACGCGACCGTCATCGAACGCGAAAGGCGCGGGGACTATCTCGGAAAGACCGTGCAGGTCGTCCCGCACATCACCGACGAGATCAAGGAATCGATCCGAAAGGTCGGCCCGGACGCGGATGTCGTGCTCATCGAAATCGGCGGGACGGTCGGTGACATCGAATCGCTCCCCTTCCTCGAAGCGATCCGCCAGATTCGCCAGGAGGCCGGGCGCGGCAACGCGGTCAACGTGCACTTGACTCTCGTTCCGTACATCAAGGCGTCCGACGAGCTCAAGACGAAGCCGACGCAGCACTCGGTCAAGGACCTGCTTTCGATCGGGATCCAGCCGGACGTCCTCCTCTGCCGAACCGACCGCTCGCTTCCGCCCGACGTCAAGAGGAAGATCTCGCTCTTCTGCAACGTCCCGGTGGAAGCGGTCATCAACGCGAAGGACGTCCCTTCGATCTACGAGGTCCCGCTCCAGTTCGCGGCGGAAGGGCTCGACGAGATCCTGCTCGACCTGCTGAACCTGCCCCACTACGACCGCGACCTCTCGAAGTGGGAGAGCCTCGTCAACCGCATCAAGAACCCCGCCGGCGAAGTCGAGATCGCGGTCGTCGGCAAGTACGTCGACTACGGGGATTCCTACAAGTCGCTGAACGAGGCGCTCGCGCACGGCGGGATCGCGAACAACGTTCGCGTGAAGCTCCAGTACGTCGACGCCGAGACGCTCGAGAACGAGCAGTACCCCGAGGCGCTCGTACGCGCCGATGCCGTGCTCGTGCCGGGAGGCTTCGGGAAGCGCGGCGTGGAGGGGATGATGCGGGCCATCCAGTACGCCCGCGAGAAGAAGGTCCCGTTCTTCGGGATCTGTCTCGGGCTCCAGACCGCGGTCATCGAATATGCCCGGCACGTCGCAGGGCTCGCTGGGGCGAACTCGACGGAGTTCGAGGAAGACCCGAAATACAAGGTGATCTTCAAGCTGCGGGACCTGATCGGCGTCGAGGCGCTCGGCGGGACGATGCGCCTGGGCAAGTATCCGTGCGAGCTCTCGCCGGGGTCTTTCGCGGCGCGCGCGTACGGCGAGAGCCTGATCTCGGAGCGGCACCGGCACCGCTACGAGGTCAACCACGAGTTCGTGCCGGTGCTGAGAGACGCGGGGATGTCGTTCACGGGCATGTCGCCCGACAAGAAGTTCGTCGAAATCATCGAGCTGCACGCCGACCACCCCTGGTTTCTCGGCTGCCAGTTCCATCCGGAGCTGAAGTCGAAGCCGTTCGCCTGCCACCCGCTCTTTCGGGACTTCATCCGGGCCGCCAGAGCGCATCGCGCGGCGAAGGAACAGGCAGCCGAAGCCGAGGCGATCCCGATGCGCGTTCGCGGGGAGACGGCCTGACGCAAGTCCGCCGGGTCGAGATCGCGCCGGGTCATTCGATCGGCGGCGGCGCTCCTCCCCTCTTCTTCGCAGGCCCCTGTGTCATCGAATCCCGCGCGCACGCGGTCGCGATGGCCAGGCGCCTGAAGTCGATCGCCGAGGAGACCGGCGCGAAGATCGTCTACAAGTCGTCCTACGACAAGGCGAATCGCTCTTCGCGCGATTCGTTCCGCGGGCCGGGAGTCAGCGAGGGCCTCGACATACTCGCGGAAGTCAAGGCGGCGACCGGACTTCCGCTCTTGTCCGACGTCCACTCGCCCGA
>DASXTN010000207.1:0-3713 GCA_036505435.1 Thermoanaerobaculia bacterium
CCAATCGCGAGCACGGGAGCGCCGAGCGCCTGCAGGTACTTCGGGACGAAGCTCTTCCAGAGGTTCTCGCCCAAGCCGAGAAGGAACATGGCGGCGGCGACCGCGACGACGTTGCGCTCGAGCCCGAAGTAGTCCGCGAGACGGACGATGCGGAGCCGAGCGGCTTCCACCGCCGGCCTTCCCTGCGGTGTCAACGTCCGGCCGGCGGAAACGTGTCGCGGAAGACGAGCAGCCGTCCTCTCTTCGGGTCGCAGACGTAAACGCCGCCGTGCTCGTCGGAGACGACGCAATGGGCGCCCACGACGGTCGGAAGGGATCGGAGCGCGTCGAGCGCCCCCGCTCGCGACACGCCGAGGACATTCAGAGTCCCGGTCGAACCGGACGGCACGTAGAGGTGGGCGAGATGCGGATCGTAGGAGATCACGTCGACACCTCCTCCGACGCGCGCGCTTCCCACGATCTTTCCTGCGTGCGCGAGGTCGGCGACCGTCGCGCGCCCTTCACCGCAACCGGCGAAGAGAAGTCGGCGGCGCGTGTCGAGGGCGATCCCGCGCGAGCCGGAACAGCCGTTCTTCCAACGCTCGACGATCGCGCGGCCCGCGAGGTCGAGCGCCACGGTCTCTCCCGCCCACAGGTGCGTGTACGCGCGACCCGCCGCGTCGTCGATCTCGAGAGACTCCGGGCCTCCCGGGACGGGGATCACGCCGGCCGGCCGCAGCGCCGACGATCGCTTGTCGAACCCGAAGATCTCGATGCGATCGCGGTCGGGTTCCGTCACCCAGACTTCCTGCCGCGAACCGCACCAGCGCACGTAGTCCGGTCCGGCCGCGAGCGGCGCGCGGAAGACAATCTTCCGGACCGCAGGGTCGACCACCGCGACCACGCGCGCGCTGCGGTCGGACGCGAAGACGAAGCCGGCCCCCTCGTCTGCCGACGTGACCGAATCGTCGTGGCCTCCGCCGAAGGTCGACTTCGCGGTGAAGCCTGGAATCGCCGCTACAGACCCGTTCGTGGGGTCGACCAGGAAAAGATTCCCGGAACGCCCGCCGGGGACGAGAAGCCGCCGCAGCCCGTCGGCGAAGCGCAGGTCGTCGAAGCCGATGCCGGGGGCGCCGCCCGGGAGATCGACGCGGGACGGAGCTGGACCCGGCGCCGCGAGCGCGGCTGCGAACGCGACCGCCGCGAGGCGGCCTGCGGCGTGGCGCAAGGGTTGAACCACCCGGACTGCTGAGACTAGCAGTTGCTATACTGACAGATCAAGTGCTAGAGCAGGTCCTTGTGGGGCGCCGTCCCGAACCGAAAAAACAGATGCCCAGCCGCGGGCCGCTGCGCTGGTATCTGCTCATCCACCAGCTCCCGCCCCGGCCTCTCTATCTGCGCGCCAAGATCCGCCAGAGGCTCGCGAAGGTCGGCGCAATCGCGTTGAAGAGCTCGGTCTATGCCCTGCCCCGCCGGGAAGAGTGCCTCGAAGACTTCGAGTGGATCGCGGAGGAGGCGAGCGCGGGCGGCGGGGAGGCCTGGATCTGCGAGGCGGCATTCCCGGACCGGAAAGTCGACGAGGAGCTCGTCCGGAGGTCCAGTGTCGAACGAGATTCCGAATATGCAGCGCTGGCCCGCGAGGCCCGCGCTGCGTCTCGCGAAGCCGACATTCCCGTCCGCTTGGCGCGTGCTCGAAAACGGCTGGAAGAAATCGAACGCATCGACTTCTTTGCGGCAAGAGGGCGGAAGACGGCGAAGGCTTCGATCGAAGGACTTCTGAAACGCCTGGAAAGGAGGGGCGAGACGATGAAGAGCTCGAAGAAGACGCGAACGGCGGATCTCGTCGGACGCACCTGGGTGACGCGGCGCGGAGTCAAGGTGGACCGGATTTCATCCGCCTGGTTCGTCCGCCGATTCATAGATCCGAAGGCCCGCTTCCGGTTCATCGATCCGAAGAACGAAGAAGTCCGGGCGGGAGAGCTCGGTTTCGACCTGGTTGGGGGCGAGTTTACGCACGAAGGCGATCGGTGCACACTGGAGACGATCGTCCGCAGAACGGAGGTCGAGGACCCGGCTCTCCGGCCGATCGTGCAAATCGTGCACGATATCGATTTGAAAGACGCCAAGTTCGGCCGCCCCGAGACGGCCGGGGTCTCGCAGTTGTTGGCGGGCCTCTTCGCCGCGACCTCCGAGGACGAACGCCGCCTGGAGCGCGGCTTCGCTCTCTTCGACGACCTCTACACGTCGTTTCGGAAATCGAAAGCGGCGCCCTAACCGCAGCTATCGACGAAGCGTCCACCGCAGCTTGAGCGCGACCTGATCGGCCACGGGGGCGGCGGTGTATCCGAGATCCGCCGGTGGCCGCCGCCAGCCCCGATTCCAGACGAGAAACACGTCGTTTCCGGGACGCGCCGTCCAGCGAAGTCGCGCGTTCATGCCGACGGTGCGGGACTCCGAGTCGTACTGCACGAAGTCCGACAGGACCAGGTCCGGCGTAAAGGCGTAGACGGCCTTCACGGCCCAGAGCCGCTGAATGAAGTCGCCTTCGGGCAGCTCGCCGAAGTCGTTCTCTGCCGAGAGATCGAGCTGGACGTGTCCGCGGGCCGGCGTCCAGGAAACCGCCACCTCGGTTTGGGTGAGCCTTCCGTCGAAGGAATCGCCGAACTGAACGGTCGCTGCGATGCCCCAGACGCGATGTTCCGCCGACTCCGCCTGCACGCGGTAGCGCGTGAAGGGATAGCTTCCGGGCGGAATGATCACGCCCGGAGCGATCTCGAACGGCGCGTCGAGACGCTCGAAAGTCGGTATCCAGTTCGCTTCGAGATGTTCGCCCGACTCGGTCCGGACGTTGAAGGGCGCCGTAAAGACCTGCCACGACTGCGTTCGGCCGCGGAGGTCCTGGACGATCTGGGGTTCGAGCTCGAAGAAGAACTGCCGGACCCAGTCGAAGACGCCCCCCTCGGGTCGAGGTTGATACGCAATCCCGATGCGGTATTGGCGTGTCCCGGGGCGGGGAAGAAAGCCCAGCGCGGGATCGAGTGCATCTCCGAATTCGTTGAAGTTGAGCGACACGTCCCACAGGTCGTTGGGGTAGTCGATCTTTCCTCCCCACCCCGTGCGGCGGCCGTGGCCGACGTCTCCCCGGGACACCTCTCCCCATAGACCGACGAAGAAATTCTTGTCGCCGAAGAGCGTCGACGTTCTCCAGACGGCATCGACTCCCGCGAGAGTGTTGTCGTGCACGCCGTCGGGATTTCCGTTCGTTACGATCGTTCCGAGCCGAAGGTGTGGGTCGGCGTCGTAGGTCACGCGGCCGGCAAAAAGGTTGGTCGAAGAAGCGAACCGGGTATCGCCCGTTTCGACGTCGAGCGCCGCGATCCCCCACCGCCCCGCTCGTCCGAGCACCTTCAGGCCTGCATCGATCGGCATGACCCGCCCCTCGAACAGACCGATTCGGCGCGAGTAGAACGGAATGAAGACCTGCCGGCTCGCGAGGCCGAGTCCGAACTCCAGCAGGTTCGATCCCTCGAGGAAGAACGGCCGTTTCTCCGGGAAAAAGAGCGGAAAACGCGTCAGGTTGATCTGTCGCGTGTCGACTTCAGTCTCGGCGAAATCCGTGTTGACGGTCAGGACCGCCGCGAGCGACGGCGTGAGGTTGTATCCGATCTCGCCGCCGACATCTCCGGTCGTGTTCCGGCGATCCGTCTCACGATCCCTCGTGAAGCGCCCGAGCG
>DASXTN010000208.1:0-7238 GCA_036505435.1 Thermoanaerobaculia bacterium
ACTCGATCGAGTCGAAGAAGGTGAAGGTCGAGGTCGCGCTGCGGCCGTAGTACTTGTAGCGCAGGAAGGCCGAAATGTCGCCGGAGACGAAGTTGTAGTTGATCTGGTTCTCGAAGAGCGAGTTTCGAATCGGCTTCAGGAAGCGAATGTCGGCGCGCCCTTCGGGCAGATAGACGTTCAAGCTCGGGAAGATCCCGCTCTTCTCCGGTTCGGTCGGTGGAGGGGGCGTCGGCTCGGGAGCGGTTACCGGCGCGGTGGAAGCCGGCGAGGGCGAACCGACCGGCGTCACTTTGGGGGCGACCGACGGCTCCGTCGTGGGAGCGGGGGAAGTCGGCGCGGGGGTCGCCTGCTGCGCCGGCACCGCGGCCGGAGTCGGCGTCGGAGTCGGGGACTCGCCGTCCGCGACCGTGGTACCGGCTGTCAAGAAGAGGAGAGCCGCTCCGATGAACCGCAAAGACGGGTGTCGGTTAGCCCTTCGGCTGCAGGAGCACCGGCATTTTTTCCTGGAACGCGCGGCCCGGCGCGGCACCCCGGCGCGAGGAGACTGCCTTGGCCGTCTCGGAGACGAGCCCCCGCAACGCATCGAGGCCGGCGCCGCTCTCGATCTCGGCGAGCGCGCGGCGATGGGCGCGCTCGAGCGCGGGCGGGCTCTGCTCTCCGAGCGCGATCTCCGCCTCTTGTTTGATCCGGGTGCACAGGATCGCGAGGATTCTTCTCTCCTCGTGCGGACCCGACGGCGTTCGCTCGCGCGGCGGCGACTGCATCTCGACGAGGTTCGCGATGATGAGCCCGTAGAGGAGCTTCGCCACGTCGAAGGATGACGTGCCCGACTCGCGCGCGAGTTCCCGAACGCTCTTTTGCCCGTCGATGCGCACGATCAGACCCCACTCGGCCGGGGACAGAGTAACCGGCCGGCCCGCGTCGGCGGCCGCGAGCGTCGGGACGAAGTCGAGGCCCGGAACCTTTCGAGAAAGCACTCGCCACTCGTCGTGCTGGTGGGCCGCTTCCATCAGCAGACGCGCGCTCGACTTGTGCACTGAGATGAAGTCCGTCTCCTCGGAGGGCGTGAAAAAGAACTCGCCCGAGGTCCAGGAGGCAAGAGCGTGGACCGCCTCCTCGCCGACGACGTCGCCGACCTGCGCATGAACGATGCGCCCCTGTTTCAAGTAGACGTGTCCCTCCTCGTCCTCCTTGACGAGCGTGAACTTGCCGGTCTTTCCCGATGCCGAAACGAGCTGGATGATGTCGGCGAGCTGGAGTTCGCGGAGAGACCCCTGAAAAGACACCGAATCGATGATAGCAACGCCGCCTCGGAGCCGTAAGACGTAAAACGGGAAACGAGGAGCGAGACCAGGCGTTTACAGTTTACCGATTTCCGTTTCCCGGCCACGCGGCGGGCCCGCATGCACATGGCAGATCGCGACCGCGAGTGCGTCGGCGGCGTCCAGGGGCACGCGGTCGCGCTGGCGCGACAGCAGCGCAAGGACCATCGCGCGAACCTGTGGCTTCTCCGCGTGGCCGTAGCCGACGAGCGCCTTCTTGACGAGACGGGGCTCGTACTCGAAGACCGGAATGTCGAAGCGCGCCGCCGCGGCAAGCAGCACACCACGAGCGTGCGAGAGCTTCATCGTCGAAGTGACGTTTTTCGCAGTGAACACCGTCTCGACCGAGACGGCGGCGGGACGAAGTTCGTCCAACAGCGCGACCAGTTTCTCGGAAACGAAATGGAGCCTCGCGGAGAGCGGAAGAGCGTTCGGCGGCCGCCAGACCCCGCAGCGCTCGAGGTGGAGGCACCCGTTCTCGAACAGGACCGCGCCGTAGCCGGTCGCCGCAGTGCCCGGATCGAGACCGAGAATGATCAGGGATTCAGCTCGCCTCTTCGAAGTCGAGGTTCGCCCAGACGTTTTGTACGTCGTCATGGTCTTCGAGCGCCTCCATCAACTTCATCGTCTGCTCGGCCTTGCGGGCATCGAGGGGAACCTCGGTCGTGGGGATCATCGAGATCTCGGCGATCGCAAGCGGGAGACCTTTATCCTCGAGCTTCGCCTTCACCTGAGGGAACATCTCGGGAGAGGTCTGCACCTCGTGGTGCTGATCGGTGAACGAGACGTCTTCCGCGCCGGCCTCGATCGCTGCCTCCATGACGTCGTCCTCGGTCGCCTTCTCCCTTTCGATCGCGATGTAACCCTTTTTCTGGAACAGGAACTTGACCGAGCCCGACTCACCGAGATTCCCGCCGTGCTTGGCGAAGATCGTGCGAATCTCCGGCAGAGTGCGGTTCTTGTTGTCGGTCATCGCTTCGATCAGGATGGCGACCCCGCCCGGTCCGTAGCCCTCGAACGTCACCTCTTCGTAAGTGACGCCCGGGAGCTCGCCGGTCCCGCGCTGAATCGCTCGCTTGATGTTTTCCGCGGGCATGTTGACGGCCTTCGCGTCTTCGATCGCCTTGCGCAGCCGGGGATTCGATTCCGGCGAACCTCCGCCCAGTCGGGCTGACATGGTGATCTCGCGGATCAGCTTGGTGAAAAGACGTCCACGCCTTGCGTCGGCCGCTCCCTTCTTGTGTTTGATCGTGCTCCACTTGCTGTGGCCCGACATGCGCTCTCCTCGTAAGACGGGAGCGGCGATTATATGGCGCGACTTCATTTCGCGCCGTCATCCGGTTCGTCGCGACACGGCAGACCCGAGTGCGGAGAAACATCCGGTTTCGTTGGTTTTTCCGCGACGATGCCGTATCATCGAAAGGCTTTCTCCGACGACACCTGACTATTCGGATGGCAAAAAACGTACTGCTGATCGAATACGAACAGCGAGACCGCGCCCGCGTGCTCTCGCTGCTCACTGCGCCTGAGTTCGCAGTGACCGAGACCCACGACGGCGAGCAGGGCATCGCCGCTTTCTCGTCGTCACCCTTCGACCTGGTTCTGCTCTCGGGCAAGCTGCCGCGGCTCTCGAGCGGCGACGTCATCCGAAACATCCGGAACAAAGGGGGGCCGGCGGCGCCCCCGATCATTCTCCTCATGGCGGGATACTCCGGCTCGAACACGAAGGCCGACGCGCAGAAGATCGGCGCCTTCGAGATCGTGCCGAAACCCTTCAGCGACGAGACGCTTGTCGCCGCGGTGCGCTCCGCCCTCGACTCGACCGACCATGGCGCGAAGGCGACGATCTCGGTCGCCTCGCGAGCGCTGACCGCAAGCGACATCTTTTCGGATCTCTTGGACGAGCTCGGAAAGGAGACGGGCGCCGCTCCTTCGAGTCCGGCCGCCGCTCGCCCGGCCGCTCCGTCGCCTCCGACGGCGCCGGCTCCGCCCCGCGCCGCCCCCCCGAGAGCGGTCACGGCCGTCGCGGACGAGGTCGAGCGGCGGCTGCGAGACACACTTTCCGGCGTGCGCCTGACGACGCGTCCGGGCGCGGACGCCGCGCCGCCCCGACCCACGCCGTCCGCGGCTCCGCTTCCGGTCGCGAAACCCGCCGCCGCGGCCCTGCGCGCTTCCGCTTCTCGGGCGGCGAGCGAAGCGGACATCGACCGAATGCTTTCGGAGACCCTCCGTATCCAGATTCCCAAGAAGCCCGCACCCGCCGCGGAGATGCCGTCGGCCGACGCGACCCCAACGCAATCCCGCAGAGCCGAACCGCGGGAGGCGCTGGCGCCCTCCGGCCCGGATCGATTCGGCCAGTACGAGCTTCTCGAGCGAATCGCGAGCGGAGGGATGGCGGAGCTCTTCCGGGCGCGCCGGACGGGCGTGGAAGGATTTCAGAAGATCGTCGCGATCAAGAAGATCCTTCCGCACATCGCGGACAACGACGAGTTCATCACGATGTTCGCCGACGAGGCAAAGCTCGCCGCGCAGCTGAACCACCCGAACATCGTCCACATCTACGATCTCGGAAAGATCGAAGCCGGCGGCTACTTCATCGCGATGGAGTACGTCGAGGGGACGGACCTCCGGACGATCCTTCGATCGGGCCGCGAGCTCGCTCTTCCTCTGCCCGTCCCGCTGGCGGTCTACGTGGCGAGCAAGGTGGCATCGGCGCTCGACTATGCGCACCGGCGCCGCGACGCGCGGGGGGACGAACTGAAGATCGTCCACCGCGACGTCTCCCCGCAGAACATCCTGATTTCGCACGAAGGCGAGATCAAGCTCTGCGACTTCGGGATCGCCAAGGCGGATCGAAAGGTCTCGAGGACCGAAAGCGGCTCGCTCAAAGGGAAACTCCAATACATGTCTCCCGAGCAGGCGTGGGGAAAGCCCATTGACCTCCGCAGCGATCTTTTCTCGCTCGGATGTGTGCTCCACGAGATGCTGACGGGCGAGCGTCTCTTCCGAGGCGATTCGGACTTGACGGTCTTGGAGCTCGTGCGGAAGGCGGAAGTTCTGCCGCCGTCGCGGATCAATCCGGACGTTCCGTCGGCGCTCGACGCGATCGTGCTCAAGGCGCTCGAGCGCGAGGCGGGGGACCGTTATGCGAACGGGTCGGAGATGCTTCGCGATCTGGAATCGATCCTCTACTCGTACACGCCGGCGCCGGGGAGCGCCGATGTGGCGATCTACCTGAATCGGCTGCGAGAGGCGGAAGCGGCGGCTTCCGCGCCTGCCGCGGCGATCTCGACTCCCATATCCGCACCTGCTCGTGAGACCCCCCGCCGCGCCGCGCCGGTTCCTCCCTCTCCAGCGCCCGGCGCTCCCCCGGCGGCTGCGGCGGTCGCTCCCCGGGCTGCAAAAACGACGCCGGCAAGCGAGGTCTTCGCGTCCTTCTCGCCGGCGCGAATGGAGTCGGAACGGAAGCGGCGCACGCCTCTCTACGTCGGCATCGCCGCGGCGGCCGTGCTCGGCGGCATCCTCGCTCTGATTCTCGTACGCAAGGGCACGTCCGCACCGCCTGTGATCTCTCCGACACCGCTACCCGCCGCGACGGCTGTTCCGGTCGCCGCCGAGGCACCTCCGGCCGTCGTCCCAACGTCCGTTCCCGCCGGGAATCTCGACCCGAACACGATCGAGCAAGAGGTCCAGCGGCAGCTCGCCGAAAAGCGCCGGGAGATGCAGAGGCTTTCCCAGGCGGGCCGTTCGACGGCGATTCCGCCAAAGCCGGCAGTCGTCGCGCCGCCCAGCGAGGCGCCGGTCGCGCGCGTCGAGCCGACCTCGGCTCCCGTCCCGACGTCGCCGCCCCCGGAGCCGACGCAGGTCGCAGTCGTGGCCCAGCCGGCGCCCCGAGAGACGGCGGAAACGGTCGCTTCGCTCGAAGCCGGTTCCGCCGAGCCGGAAGTGTCGCGCGGCGATCTCGTCGGGCCTGGCCCGGGAGTCATCGAGCCGGCGCTCGTGGCTCCGCCGCGCGTCAACTATCCGCCGATCGCCCGACAGCAGCGCGTCTCCGGTCGCGTCGTCATTCTCGTGCTGGTGTCCGAGAACGGCGCGGTCGCCGAGGCGCGCGTCCAGAAGGGCATCGGCGGCCGCTCGGGAATCGACGGAGTCGTCCTCGACGCCGTACGCCGCTCGCGCTTCCGCCCGGCCACGAAGAACGGCATCCCGGTGAAGATGTGGCGTACCGTCGTGGTGGACGTGAAGCCGTGACGTCTCTCGCCGGGTCCGAGGTCCCTTCGACTTTGGTCTAGTATGGACGGGGGCCCCCCCGCGGAAGCAGGAGGAAGACGCGAATGAGCCTTTCGCCCGAGCAGCGGAAGTTCTACGAGCACACGCTCGAGATGACCCGGAGAGAAATCAGCGAAGTCGAAGGTCAAATCCAGGAGGAGCTGGCCAAAGTCAAGGACCGCCTCGCGGAGCTTCAGAACGCGCAGAAGGCGGCGAGACAGATGTACGACGCCGCGTGTATGCGCCTCGGTATTCCGAACGATCTCGAAGAGGCCGAGTCCCAGGGCTGAGGGCCGCAGCGAAGCCCGCCGCCGTCACCGCGGCTCGGCTCCCGTCGTCTGATCGCTTCCGATTTCTCGCGGCTTTCGCGGCTGTCTGCGCGCTCGCCTCCTGTCGTCCTGCACCGGCCCCGATCTCTTCGTCCTCTCACCCGCCCCGGCGCGTCGTCGCTCTCGCGCCGAACCTGACGGAGATCGTTTTCGCGCTCGGCGGCGGCGCGAGTCTCGTCGGGGTGTCCGAGCACTCCGACTATCCTCGTCAGGCGCGAGCGATTCCCCGGGTCGGTGGCATGGAGGTCAGTGCCGAAAGAGTCGCTTCGCTGCGGCCCGACCTCGTTCTGGCGACCCGGGACGGCAACACGCGCGGTCCGGTCTCCGCTCTCGCGAGCGCCGGTCTGCGCGTGCTGGTTCTCCCGACAGGTTCGCTCGACGCGGTCCTCGAAAGCGTCCGCCGTACGGGGGAAGCGCTCGGGCGCGGTGACATAGCGGCGCGGCTCGTCGAACGGCTCTCGCGGCGGCGGGCGGCGGTCCACGACCGCGTATCGCGCAAGCCGCGACCGAAGACGATCCTTCTCGTCTGGCCGGATCCTCCGCAAGCCGCGGGAGGAAGAACTTTCTTGGACGACGTGCTTTCGGAAGCGGGAGCGGAGAACCTGCTCCGCGATCGGCCCGGATGGCCGGTCGTTTCGACCGAGTACCTGACGACCGTCCCTGTCGAGGTCCTCGTTCTTCCTTCATCGTCGGAGACGAGGCCGACCTTCGAACGTGCGCTCGCCTTCGGCGCGCTCTCGCGAGGCGCGGTCAAGCGCGCGCAGGTCGTCTGGTTGGACGAGGCGGCTCTGACGCGACCCGGCCCGCGAGTGTTCGACGCGCTCGAGGAGCTGGCGGCGGTGCTGCACCCCGGGACCTCCCAATGAGAACGCGTCGCGTCGCGGGGGGCCTCGCGGGCGCGCTCCTCCTTCTCAGCCTCGCCGTCCTCGTCGGCCTTCTCGCGGGAAGCGTCCGGCTGTCGATTCGGGATCTCGTCGCCGGCGAAGGGCCGGCCGGGGAGACGGCGCGTCTCGTCGCCTCTCTGCGGGCACCTCGCGTGGCGCTCGCGGCGCTCGTGGGGAGCTGTCTCGCGCTCGCCGGCGCGGCGCTCCAGGCGCTGCTCAAGAACCCGCTTGCCGATCCGTTTCTCCTCGGCACCTCGGGAGGCGCGGCGGTGGGCGCGGCGCTTGCCGCGGTCGCCGGACTTTCGCCGTTCGTCTCGCCGGCCGCGGCGTTCGCCGGCGCCGTTGGTTCCTCGATCGCCGTCGCCGCGCTATCGCGCCGCGGCGGCCGGCTCGATCTGCAGCGGCTGCTGCTCGCCGGCCTGATCGCGAATGCT
>DASXTN010000209.1:0-2978 GCA_036505435.1 Thermoanaerobaculia bacterium
CGGGGTCGTCCCGATCACGGTCAAGGAGGCCTACTCCGGTGCCGAGATCGACGTGCCGACGATTCACGGAACCTATCGCGCCAAGATCCCGGCGGGCACGCAGGGCAGGCAGAAGTTCCGTCTGCGCGGTAAGGGGGTCAAGAATCCCCGCACCGGCGAGACGGGCGATCACCTCTACACGGTCAAGATCGCGATTCCGACGAACCGGACCCCGGCGGGTTCAGACGCGGCGACCTTGCTCGATTCGCTCTACGAAAAGCTGGTGCGGGCCGACTTGCCGAAAGGACTGTAGCGCCGGTTGTCATCCTGAGCCGGCGGGAGCCGGCGAAGGATCTCAGGCTTACAGGGAGAAGATCCCTCGCCGCCGTAGCAGCTCGGGATGACCGGCTTCGCCGGTCAATTCGACGCGGCCATCCCGACGACGAGCGAGAGCGCGCGTTCGTACGACATCGTCTCGTCGAGCGGGATCGCTTTCGCCGATGCCCACTCGCGTCCATCGAAGCGCGTGTAGAGCAGCCGGTTTCCATCGCGCCAGTAGAACGTCGGACGATAACCGGTGCCGATGGTCGTCCCCATCGCAGAGATCTGCACCGGTGCCGTCGTCGCGATGGGCGCTTCGCCCACGACGCCGACGATGGGGATGTGGCGCCGCATCCAGGTGATGTTGCTGGAGTCGGGCGTTCCGAGGTCGGTTGGGAACGTGATGCGGACGACCACGTTCTTCTGCGAGTGAAGGTCCGCGAAGCTCGCGAGGATCGCGCCGGAGGGTCCGTCCGTGTGCAGTGACGGGAAGAGATACGCGCCGGCGGGAACGTTCTCGTACGACGTCGATCCGCCGCCGCCCGCGAGCATCGGGAGGTCGTAGGCCGTGACGTTCGAAGAGTCGAGATTCTCCTCGTCCAGGAAGATCGGGGCATAGCGCGCCTGCGCGTACTGGGCCTCCTCCCACCAGATGATCGAGAGAATCGACCGATTGGTCGAGGTCGTGTTGCCTTCCGCGTCCGTCGTGCGGACCCGGATGTGCGACAGCCGCATCTGGGGGTTGAAGCAGTGCGCAAAGCCGAGGTTCGGAAGGAGCGGAGAGATCCGCCACGTTTCCTCGTGGAAGACGCCCAGCTGAAGGACATTGAGAAGAGAGAGATCTTCCCTCCAGAGCAGAAGAAGAGAGGCGCTCTCCTGATCGTACGCGAGATCGAGATTGCCTTTGGGATTCCGCGTCTGTGTTCCGGGGACGACACCCGCGCGCAGAGAGCCGTCCTGCGTGCGCGCCGCCCACTCGATGACATAGTCGTCCGGTAGAAGTCCCGAACCGGCGAGACCGAGGTCCGCGACGCGCCCCGACCGAATCTCGTAGAGGGTGCCATCCGCGGTGAGAAGCGACTTTTCCTCCGCTCTCACCGGAGCGACGACAGCGATCGCGACGATCGCAGCCGCCAAGAGAGAGCGAAACGCGACGCGCTTCATCTCATGCCCTCAGGTTCAACATCGCCGTGACGCTGATCTGCTGGAGATAATGCTTGAGTGCCGGGAAGTCGGGGTAATAGTTCGCCAGGGCTTCGTAATGCTCGTCGGCGCGATCCGGCTGCCCCATCGTCGAATAGATCTCCGCCAGCAAATAGTGGGAGTTCTTGACGACGTCCTCGCGACCGAATTCATGGCCAAGACCGAGCGCGCGGATGCCCCAGTTCTCTCCCTGGTCGAGCCGCTCGAGCTTCAGCATCGCGAAGCAGAGATCGAGACACGGGTAATCGAGCGCCTGGCGCGCGCCGAGTCTCTCCAGGAGGCCGATCGCCTTCTGGACATAGGGGAGACCCACTTCGACCCGCTCGAGCGCGATGTAGCAGTAGCCGAGGTTGTCGGAGACGACCGCGCCTTCGCGCGAAAGGCCCTCGCCGTGCGACTCGAGCCGTTCGAGCGCCTCTTCGAAAAGGCTCTTAGCCGATTCGAATCGGCTTTCACGAAGCTCCAGGTTTGCAAGAAGGTTGATCGACGCGGCGGTCCACTCCTCGAGGCGGAGGTCTCGGCTCTTCTGTAGCGCCGTCTGCGCGTAGAAGGATGCGCGCGAATACTCGCCGCGCACCTCGTGGGCGTGTGCCGATGCATACGCGGCGAGCACGCCGTTCGGGCTCGCCGGGCTACGGAGAAGGATCTCCTTCAGTGCCGAGAGGTCGAAATCCTGCCGGTCCATCTCGAGGAGCGTCGTCGCGCGGTTGCACGTGAAGAGATCCTCGAGGTCGCGGTCCTTCCAGGAACGGGCGAGCGCGAGGCCGTCTTCGTACAGAGAGAGCGCCCGATCGTAGTCGCCGCCCCAGATGGCGTCTCGCGCCGTTTTGCGTAGGAATTCCAGATGTTTGCGGCGCTCGGTCATTCCCACCCTATTCGGAAGAAGGTCCGTCGATTCTAAACCCCGTCGTGGGTGATCTCACTCTTTTTCTTCCCCGTCGGCGGAATCTTCGGAACCGCTCTGGCGCGCCTGCTCCTGCATCCTCTTGAACCGCACGAAATCGCGGACTTCCTGCTGCGCATCGTCCGACAGCTCTCGGTATTCGAAAACGAGCTCCCGGTCTTCGGGACCGGTCGTTTCGCTCTCACCGAAAAACTCGCTGATCTTCAGATCGAAAACCTGCAGCAGCTTGAACAGGGTGTCGAGCCCGACCTTGTACTCGCCCTGCTCCATACGGGAGAGATCCGATTGCGCCACGCCGATTTTCTCGGAGAGCTCCGTCTGAGTGAGGTGACGGCCCTTGCGCAGCTCGCGGATGCGCGAGCCGACGAGGTTCACTTTGCGCGGAGAAGGGTGGAATGTCATGTGGCGGAAATGCTGTTGCGCCATAAGAGCGCGTCACTATAATCCCCCCTCTTCGAGGAATGTCAAGAGACAGACGTCGCTTCTCGGCCAAGCTTTTCCTTCTCAAGGAGTTGGTCGTCAGGGATATCCGGGCCCGTTACGCAGGCTCGGCGCTCGGTCTTCTGTGGGC
>DASXTN010000210.1:0-2490 GCA_036505435.1 Thermoanaerobaculia bacterium
TCGGAGTCGAACCAGTCGTCGACGGCACCCGCGTATCCGACGGTCAGCCGCGCCGGGTCCGGAGCGGGATCGGGAATCGCTCCAAACACGGCGCCGTCCGCGGCGTTCGGCAGGAGTCGGGCGTCCGGCCGCCGCCGGCGAAGTCGCTCGAGGAGCGGCTCCGAGGTCGCGACCACGAGGTCCGCCGCGCCGAGAATCTGGTCCTCCGCCGAGACGAGCGCGCGCGGCCGGTTCGCCGGGAACGCTGCGTGCTCGTCCAGGCAGTCGTAGACGATCTTCCAGCGGAACCGCTCCCGGAGGCGGGTGGCCAACGGCGTCCAGAACGGGCTCTGCACGAGCAGCGCCGCCTCGTGGAGCTCGAAGCGATCGCGCGCCTTCGTGAACGCATCGAGCGCGCGATCGAGGGCTGCCCCTTCGAGGCGACGATCCGCAGGGTCCTCGCGGCGCACGCCCGCGATGGGAAGCAACGTGACGCCGCGCGCGACGCCGGTCGGCGTTCCCGGCTCCCCCTCTCCCTCCAGGGATCCGTAAAAAACGCGCCGCCCGCGTTTCGCCAGCGCTTCGGCGAGCTGCTGGGGCCGCTGGCGGCGGTAGGACCAGGCGATGACCGGGAGGACGATCACGTCGGGGCGCCCGGGCCGCGCATCGCTCGGATCGAACTCGTATCGGGGAACGTCGATGGCAGGTTTGCGAATCCCGAGCAGCCTTTCCGGGGCGAAGCGCCGTCGCAGAGCGCGCCTCCAGGCGAGCGGAACGATTCGCCGTCCGAAGGCATAGAGCCTTCCCCGAAATCCGTTCTCCCAATCCGGTCTCATGGCCTCGCGGAAAGCCGGGCGACGAGGCGGTCGAGCCTCTCCGCGAGCCGCCCGCCGGTCGCGCCGAGCCCGTACCGTTCGCAGATCCGCCTCTGACCAGCTCGTGCCCGCCGGGCCGCCTCGGCCGGATCTTCCACGATCGCGCGCAGGATCTCGACCGCGTGCTCCTCGTCCGGTTCGGCCCATCGGGTTCCCTCTTCATAGGGACCGAGCGTGCGATCGAGAGTCGAGGGGCGCCACCGGACCGGAAAGCCGGTCGTCTCGTCGACGAAATCGCGGCTCCCGGAGTAGTCGGTGACGACGACCGGCTTGCCGAGGGCCATCGCTTCGGCAATCGGCAAACCGAAACCCTCGGCGCGGTGAAGCGACAGGTACGCGTCACAGCCGGCCAGGAGCCGTTCCATGTCGGACCGGGTCGCCGGCTCTGTGTCGATGTCGAGCCGAGTGGTCCCGGCTGCGCTCTCGAGCGTCCCGACGAGACCCGGTGAGCTTTCCGGGTTGGCGATCTTGACTGTGAGCGAGACTCCGGCGTCCCGCGGAAACGCCCGCGCGAATGCGCGAACGGCGCCGAGCGGGTTCTTTCGCTCGGCAACACTCTGGGCGTCGGCGACAGTCAGGAAGCGGAAACCCGTCGACGGCCGGGGTCCAGCGCGATCGTCGATCACGACCGGAGGCGGGACGACAGCCACCGGGATCGGAGATCGTTTCTCGATCGAGTCGCGGCAGAACTCGGAAGCGACCCAGATTTCGTCGAAGTACGAGAATCGATCCCGCCACCGCTCCGGGAAGCTTTCGGTCTCCCAGTACCAGTAGCCGACGTTTGCGCGGCCGCGGTGAACCTTCGGGCCACACATCTCGACGACGGACGAGGCGCCGTCCGCATTGACGTGGAACAGGTTGAGCCCGTAAGGCGCTGCGGGCGCCGGGCTCTTCTCGAGCGAAGACGCCTCGATTCGGGCGACCGGAATCCCGACTGCTTGCGCGGCTCGAGCGAGTCCCCGTGCCGACTGTCCGATTCCGCTCGGCGAGTCGAAGTAACCGACGACGTTCGCGCCGCGCAGAAGAGTTCGATCGATCGGTCGAGGAAGACGCTTGCCGGTCCGCGCGGAGATGCCGAAATCCCGTCGCAGCGCGTAGCGGTGGTAGCTCTCGCGCAGCGGGGCGGGTAACAGCTCGCGAAGGAAGAGGCGAATCCGCGGACTAGACAACGCCGACCCGAGGCGCCGCGGCCTCGAACGGCTCGTAGGGAAGCCCGGCGAGAGCCGCGGCGATCCGTTCGGCCGCGCGTCCGTCACCATAAGGGTTGACGGCACCTGCGGGCCGGCGAAGGTCGGAGCGACCCGCGAGAACGCGGGACGCCTCCCCGAAGATCTTCTCTTCGTCGGTGCCCACGAGACGCGCGATGCCGGCTTCGATCCCCTCCGGACGCTCCGTCTTGTTGCGCAGCACGAGAACCGGCTTGCCAAAGGTCGGCGCCTCTTCCTGGATCCCGCCGGAGTCCGTCAGGATGACGCGGGCGCGGCGCATGAGGGAGACGAGCGAGCGATAGTCGAGCGGCTCGACGAGCTCGACGTTCGGAAGGTCGCCGTAGCCCTTCAGCGCGGCGCGCACATTCGGGTTGGGGTGAGTGATGTGGACGAAGCGAGAGGATGGATGGGTCCGCGCCAGCCGGGCC
>DASXTN010000211.1:0-4197 GCA_036505435.1 Thermoanaerobaculia bacterium
ACCGATCGATCGAAGCTCCACCGCAGGACAATTCATGACTTCCTCGCCGGCTCGTACTGGGCGAAGGGGATCCCGCGCGAGATCGTCGACCGCTCGATCGACAATGCGCTTTGCTTTGGCCTCTACGAGAACCGACGGCAGGTCGGGTTCGCGCGGGTGATCACCGACCATGCGACGTTCGCGTACCTTGCCGACGTCTTCGTCCTCGAGTCACATCGCGGGCGCGGGCTTGCGGCTTGGCTGATGGAGACGATACTTGCCCATCCGTCTCTTCAGGGCCTTCGTCGCTGGATGCTCGTCACTCGGGATGCGCACCCGCTCTATCGGAAAGTCGGCTTCACCGCGCTCGCGAATCCCGAGCGGATCATGGAGATGACGTTTCCGAGGATTTACGAGCGCAACGGCTGAGGCACGCCCCTCACCCCGACCCTCTCCCCGATGGGGAGAGGGAGTGAGTCACGGCAGCGGGACGTCCTTCAGAGCGAACCGCTCGCTCACGAGCGCCTTCGGCGTCAGGAGATAGATCCGCAGCCCAGCGTCGGCCGGGAGCTTCTCGCCGAGCTTCAGGATCCAGAAGTCGCCGACCTTCATCGAGCCCATGCCGGCGACCGGCTTGCCGGCCGCCTCGACGACGTCAATCGAGAAGACCTTTTTCCCCTTGTCCTCCACGCGGACGAGAACGTCGTTCTCGCCGATGTCGCCGAACAGCCCCTCGAAAAGCCCGGCGAAGGCATTCGCCATCGCGCCCGCGACTCCCGCGCCTTCCGCCTCCTTCGTGCGCCGCTCCGCGTCCTTCTTCTTTTCCGCCTCATAGGTCTTGCGCGAAACGACCGTGACCTGCGCCCCCGCCGCCTTGAGCGCCGGGGCGGCGACGGGCCGGTCCATCTGCGACGCGAATCGCGCAGCGAGGACTTGCGCGGAAGGATCGCGCCCCGGTAAGAAGATCTCGACCTGCCCCGAAACTTCTCGGACGACTTTCGCCCGGCGCGCCGGATTGCGCAGCTCGAGCTTCAAGGCAGGTGTCTCGTCGCCGGCCGACTTCTCGAAGTCCGATGATCCGCTCTTTTCCTTCACCAGGTTGCGTCCCGTGTCGTCGACGGCCTTTTCGACGAGCGCCCTCGCGCCCCGGGCGCCCGCCGACGCTTCGCCCGTGAGCTTCAGCTCGATCTCCAGACCGGCGAACGAGTTGTCGTTCCTCCGCCGATCGGTGACTTCTCCGGCGGAGACGGCGAGCGCCGCGCCTTTCGACGGCGGAGACGCAGGCGCGAGGAGACCCGTGACGGCGAGAGCGAGCAGGGCGAATGGCACGACTTTCCTCCTTCGGATGCGGCCGGTCATGGAAGCGGAACGTTCGTGAGCGCGAATGGCGCCGCGACGACCGACTTCCGTGTCTGAAGCAGGAAGCGCAACTTCGCGTCCGCGGGAAGCTTCTCCGAGAACTTGAGGATCCTGACGTCCCCGGAAGACATCGACCCTTGAGAGTCGATCGTGTCTCCCTTCGGCCCGACGACCAGCACCTCCAGGATCCTCTTCTGATCGTCCTTGGTCTCGATGATCAGGTCGTTGTCTCCGACGTCGCCCATCATTCCCGCAAAACCCTTGACGAGGGCCATCAACGCTTCGGCGGTTTTGTCGTCCCCGGCCTCCTTCTTCACCTCCTCCTTGTGTTTCTCCATTTCCTTGTCGAGCTCCGCCTCCCGCTTCTTCGCGCCCGCTTTGTAGACCTTGGGCGAGACCAGCCGGACCCCGATCTGTTGCGCTTTGAGCGCGGGCGACTCGATCGGTTTGTCCATGCGCGAGAGGATCCGGTCCACCGTGACGATGGCAGCCGGATCGCGCGTCGGGACGAACAGCTGCACTTCGCCGGAAATCTCCTTGACCGCCGAAGCGCCGCGGGCCGGATTCTTCAGGCTCAACTTCAGGTCGGAGCCGCTCACCGATTTGAAGTCCTCGTCGCCCTTGCGCTCGGGGAGCAGGTCCCGACCGGTCTCGTCGACGGCTTTCTTCAGCACGACCCGCGCTGCCTTCGCGTCGGCGAGGTCGTCTCCAGTCAGCTTTAGCTCGATCTCGAGACCGGCAAAGAAGCGCCCCGTCGTCCGGCGGTCCTCGATCGTGCCGGCGCTGACCCTCAGATCCTGCGCGAAGAGCGTCGGTTCGGTCAGCCCTTGGCCGGCCAGCCCTGCCGTCAGGAAAAATACACTGGAGAAGTGCGGGCCGGGAAGCCTGCGCATCGGGTCCTCCTGTCTTGGTGAGCTTCCAGAAGGGTACCACCGGCGGCGCGGGCCGCTTCGACTATTCTTCCAGCGAAGTCCGATGACTGTCGCACTCGACAAATCGTTGTTCATCCCGGTGATTCTCGGCACACCGCGACAGGGCAGGATGAGCGAGCACGTCGCGAAGTTCGTGCTCGCTCAAGTGGAGACGCTGCCGGGAGTCGAGACCGAGCTCTTCGACGTCCGCACGCTGTCGTTCCCGACGACCGACGCAGGAGAGCAGATCAAGCACCCGGCCTTCTCGGACGCGATGATGCGCGCCGACGCGCTCGTGATCGTCGCACCCGAGTACAACCACGGCTACCCGGGAATCTTGAAGCACGTCCTGGACACGAACTTGAAGGAGTACGTTCACAAGGCGGTCGGTCTCGTGGGCGTTTCAGCCGGTCCGTGGGGCGGAACGCGCGTCGTCCAGAACCTGCTCCCGGTGATGCGCGAGCTCGGGCTCGTGACGATCTTCTGGGATGGGAACTTTCCGAACGTGCAAAGGGCGTTCGATCCGGCGACCGGAGCGTTGGTCGAGCCGGCGTATGTACGGCGACTCGAGAAATTCCTGAGGGAGCTCGTCTGGATGGCGAAGGTGCTGCGCTACGGACGGGAGAAGGTTCCCCTCGAGTAAGAAAGGACGAGGTCATGCCCACCCGAGAGAAGTCTCGCTGCCCCAGCTGCGGCGCCGAAATGAACTTCCACGCCGAGAAGCTCGACGTCTCGCGTGCTCTGACGGAGCCCGATGCGGTCGATTCCGAGCTGGGCGGAGTCGTCGAGGAGTTCCACACCTGTCCTGTGTGCAAGTTCGTGCTCGAGCGCGGCGCCGCTCGCTGATTCGCTGATCTTCTCTTGCGAGATCGCGCGGCCGTGAAGAACGGATCGGACGCCGAGCAGAAGCGTCTCGCGGAAGATGCCCGCCGGGAAAAGAACTGGAAGCGGTGGGGTCCCTACTTGTCTGAACGCCAGTGGGGCACGGTCCGCGAGGACTACTCCGAGCACGGGACGTGCTGGGAGTATTTCCCGCACGATCACGCACGGAGCCGCGCGTACCGCTGGGGCGAAGACGGTCTCCTGGGCTTGACCGACCGGGAAGGACGTCTGTGCTTCGCTCTCGCGCTCTGGAACGGCCGTGATCCGATCGTCAAGGAGCGCCTCTTCGGGCTGACGGGCCCGGAAGGAAATCACGGTGAGGACGTGAAGGAGTGTTACTTCTATCTCGACTCGACTCCGACACACTCCTGGATGAAAGCGCTCTACAAGTACCCTCAAGCCGAATACCCGTACGCGTGGCTCATCGAGGAGAACCGACGGAGGGGCAGGCTCGACCCCGAGTTCGAGCTCGTCGACACGGGCGTCTTCGATGAGAATCGTTACTTCGACGTGTTCGTCGAATACGCGAAGGCCTCGCCGAACGACGTGCTGATCCGGATCATCGCAGCAAACCGCGGGCCCGAGCCCGCTTCGCTCCACGTTCTGCCGACGCTGTGGTTCCGTAACACCTGGTCCTGGGGCCGGACCGGAGAGGGCTACTGGCCGAGACCGCGGATCTCCCGCGAGGCGGGTGGGGTGGGCCCGCTCCTCGCCGAGCATGCCGGGCTCGGCAGGTTCCGCCTCGCCGCGGAGAGCGCGCCGGTCGAGCCGACGCTCCTCTTCACCGAGAACGAGACGAACGCGGCGCGGCTTTTCGGCTCGGCAAACCCGCAGCCGCACGTGAAGGATGCCTTCCACGAATACCTCGTGCACGGCCGGACGGACGCCGTCAATCCGAAGGAGATCGGAACGAAGGCGGCCATCCACTACGCGATCGAGATCCCGGCCCGCAGAGACGTGACGCTCCGGCTCCGCCTGTCGTCTGAAGAGGAGGCTCCCCCGGACGCCTTCGACAACGAATTCGAGCGCATCTTCGAGGATCGCCAACGGGAGGCGGGCGCGTTCT
>DASXTN010000212.1:0-1673 GCA_036505435.1 Thermoanaerobaculia bacterium
CGCGGCGACCAATCTCCTGCTCGCGGGGAAGACTGTCGTCGTCGGTGGGTACGGCTGGGTCGGGCAGGGGCTCGCGCTGTACTGTCGCGGCTTCGGCGCGCGGGTCGTGGTCGTCGAAGTCGATCCGATCCGAGGCCTCGAAGCGGCGGCGAACGGATTCGAGGTCCTTCCGATGGCGGAGGCGGCGCCGATCGGAGACGTGTTCGTCACCGGAACGGGGTCGATCGGCGTCCTGAGGCGGGAGCACTTCGCGAAGATGAAGGACTGCGCGCTTCTCGCGAACGCCGGGAACTACGCGCACGAGATCGACGTGCCGGCGCTCGCTTCGCTGGCGGTCGAAGTGAGCGAGGCGCGGCGACACGTCACCGAGTACGTCCTTTCGGACGGCCGGCGAATCCACCTGCTCGCGCACGGAGCGCTCGTGAACATCGCCGCCTCCGACGGACACCCGGTCGAGATCATGGACCTGTCCTTCTCCGTTCAGATGCTGTCGGTTCACTACCTGGCCGGACATGCCGGCGACCTCCCGCGCGGGGTGCATCCGCTGCCGGCGGAGATCGATGACGCGATCGCACGGGCGCGTCTCGACCAGCTCGGAATGCACCTCGAAGAGCCGACGCCAGAGCAGCTCGCCTACACGCGGAGCTGGCGGTGAGCGCCTCTTCATCGGTTGTCGCCGACTTTCGGCTCGCGCCCGAAGGCGCCAGGAAGATCCGGTGGGTCGCGCAGCACGCTCCTGTCCTGAACGCCGCCTTCGAAAGCCGGCTCTGCGACGGGACGCTGCGAGGCGTCAACGTCGCAGTTTGCGTTCCGCTCGAAGCGAAGACCGCGTATCTCACGCTGCTCTTGAAACGCGCCGGGGCGAACGTCGCCCTCGCGGGGACCGCGCCCGGTTACGTCCAGGACGACGTGGCGGCTGCGATCGCGCAGGAAGGGGTCATCGTGTTCGCGGTCGCCGGCGCTTCCGCCGCAGAGTTCGAAGAGCATCTGGTCGGCACGGTTCGGACCGACCCGGCGCTCCTGGTCGACGACCGCGCGGAGCTCACGCGGATCCTCCACACGAAGGAGGTCACGCGGATCGGCAACGTGTGGGGAGCGTCCGAGCAGACGACGTCCGGCGTCACCAAGCTCCGGAACATGGAGCGCGAAGGAATCCTGCGCTACCCCGTAATCGCGGGCAACGACGCGATGTGCAAGCACCTCTTCGACAACCGATACGGCACGGGACAGTCGGTCTTCACGGCGATCCTCGCGCTGACGAATCTCTACCTCGGTGGACGGACGGTCGTGATCGCCGGCTACGGCTGGTGCGGCAAGGGCCTCGCGCGGCGGGCCGCTGGGCTGCAGTCGCGGGTCGTCGTCTGCGAGGTCGACCCGGTCCGCGCCCTCGAGGCCGTGGCGGACGGCTTCGCGGTGATGCCGCTCGCCGACGCGGCGGAGATCGGAGATTTCTTCGTCACGTCCACGGGCACGCACGCCGTTTTTCGCCGCGAGCACTTCGAGAGGATGAAGGACGGCGCCGTGCTTGCGAACGCCGGCGGACTCGACACGGAGATCGACGTGCCGGCGCTCGAGAGGCTGGCGAGGGAGGTGCGCGAGGCACGGCGACAGATCACCGAGTACCGGCTCGCGGATGGGCGCCGGCTTCACCTGCTCGCCGAGGGGCGACTCGT
>DASXTN010000213.1:0-3052 GCA_036505435.1 Thermoanaerobaculia bacterium
GGTCAGGGTCGACGAAGGGCGATCGTTGGAATTCGGCGAGCCGCTCCCGCCACTGCCGACGGAGCCGCGATCTCCTGTCGGGGAGGCGAGCGGCTCGGCGCCACCGGCCGAAGCTCCACCGACTGTGTCCGCGCAAAACGCAGCCGCTGCGGGTTTGAGTGACGCCGACGTCGAACGACTCGCCGAGAAGCTCGCCACCAAGCTGGTCGAGAAGCTGTCGGATCGCATCGTGCGTGACGTGGCCTGGGAAGTCGTTCCCGAGACCGCGGAGCTCGTCGTGCGCGAGTGGCTCCGTGACCTCGAGAGCGGCGTCGAGTAGCGGCCCTTCCGATCCCACCGCCGCGCGGTGGCGAGGTCGCAGCCTCATAGCGATTCCGCGCCGTTTCTGATAAGGAGAGGGGCCTTTACGCCCTTTCGCCATGCACGGAAATCCTTTGGACGGCCGCTCTGCCTCCGACGCCGATACCGGTGAGTCGGTCGAGATTCTGCCGAAGAAGTCCTCGACGAGGCTCGAGAAAACCTTCGACCCGGCGCACTTCGAGGAGCGCTGGTACTCGACCTGGGAGGCGGAGGGACGGTTCCAGCCGGCCGGTCCCCCGGGCTCGCCGCGGTTTGTGATGGTGATTCCGCCGCCGAACGTGACCGGGAGGCTCCACATCGGTCACGCTTTCGGACGGACGCTCGAGGACATCCTGGCGCGATGGAAACGGATGCTCGGCTACCGGGTCCTCTGGGTTCCCGGCACCGACCACGCGGGAATCGCGACCCAGATGGTCATCGAGAAGGAGCTTGCGAAGCAGGGGATCGATCGACGGCAGCTCGGACGGCAGAAGTTCGTCGAGCGGGTATGGGCCTGGAAGCGTGACGCCAAGGACACGATTCAGTCGCAGATTCGCCGGCTCGGCTGCTCGCTCGACTGGACGCGCGAACGCTTCACGCTCGATCCGGACCTGTCGAGCGCGGTGCGGCACGCGTTCGTGCGCCTTTATCGAGAGGGCCTGATCTACCGCGGACGCTACGTCGTCAACTGGTGCCCGCGGTGCGAGACGGCGGTCTCGGATCTGGAGGTGGTGCACAAGGAGGTCGACGGGTCGCTCTATCGGATCCGTTACGACGTCCCGGGGGTGCCGTCCGGCGCGGTGGTCGCGACCACGCGACCGGAGACGATGCTCGGCGACACCGCCCTCGCGATCCACCCGGACGACCCGCGCACCGCGAAATTCCGCGGCAAAGCGGCCATTCTCCCGATCGTCGCCCGCGAGCTGCCCGTGATCGAGGACCCGATCCTCGTCGACCGGGAGTTCGGCACCGGCATCGTAAAGGTCACACCCGCGCACGATGCGAACGACTTCGCCGCAGCGCAACGTCATGGGCTGCCGGAAGTGGTCGTGATCGGGCCGGACGGGAAGATGACGCCGGAAGCGGGGGAGTTCTCGGGGCTCGACCGCTTCGAAGCTCGCAAGCAGATCGTCCAACGGCTCGAGCGAGAGAACCGCCTCCTGGGGATCGATCCACATCGGTTCTCGCTCGGTTACTGCCAGCGCTGCGATACGGTCATCGAGCCTTTTTTGTCGACGCAGTGGTTCGTGAAGATCCGACCGCTGGCGGAGCCGGCGATCCGGGCGGTCGAGTCGGGCGAAGTCCGCTTCGTGCCGGAGCTCTGGACCAAGACCTACTTCGAATGGATGCGCAACATCCACGACTGGTGCATTTCTCGGCAACTCTGGTGGGGCCACCGAATTCCGGCGTTCACGTGCGCGAACGGCCATTTGACGGTCTCGGAGGAAGATCCCTCTGCCTGCGAGACTTGCGGCTCGAACGCACTCGAACAAGACCCGGACGTGCTCGACACCTGGTTCTCGTCGCAGCTGTGGCCGTTCTCGGTCTTCGGATGGCCGAAGGACACCGACGATTACAGGGAGTTTTACCCGACCGACGTTCTCGTGACCGGCTACGACATTCTCTTCTTCTGGGTCGCGCGGATGATCATGGCCGGGATCCATTTCACGGGCTCGGTTCCGTTCTCGACGGTGAACCTCCACGGGCTCGTGAGGCTCGCCGGCGAGAAGATGTCCAAGACGCGAGGAAACGTCGTCGATCCGCTGGTCGCGATCGCAGAGTTCGGAGCGGACGCGCTGCGGTTCACGTACGCGAGCTCCGCGACTTCCGGAACGACCGTGACGCTCGAGAGGGAACGGCTCGCCGGGTCGCGGAACTTCGCCACCAAGCTCTGGAATGCCGCGCGATTCACGCTCTCGCAGCTCGAGGGGAAACCCCGTGCCGAAGAGCTCCACGGGCGGGCACTCGGGTTGCCCGACCGCTGGATCCTGTCGCGACTCTCGCGGACCGCCTCCGACGTCAACCGGCAGCTCGCGGAGTTCCGGTTCGACGAAGCAGCCCAGGCCGTCTACGGCTTTCTCTGGCACGAGCTCTGTGACGGATACTTGGAGATGGTGAAGCCCGTGCTCGCCGGTCGCGACGGCGACGAGAGCGCGCGGGAAAGCGCCCGAGGCGTACTCTACCGCTGCCTGTCGGACTCGCTCGCGCTGCTTCACCCGTTCATGCCATTCCTGACGGAGGAGATCTGGGAGAAGCTCACCGGGCGGTCCGGGACTCTGATCGTTTCGCGGTACCCAACCGGGGATCCAGCCTGGGACGATCCACGCGCGGAGGAGGCCATCGAGCGGCTGCGCGCAATCGTGACCCGCGTGCGGAACTTTCGGGGCGAGAGAAGAGTCCCGCCGACCGAACCGATCGACCTCACGATCGAGTCCGACCCGGCCGATCCCGGGGCCGCCGAGGCACTGCGCGCGCTCGCGCCTCTCCTTCGGCACCTCGCGCGACTCTCGGATCTGACGTTCGGGCCCCCGAAGCCGCGGGGAGAGCGCGACGTCGTCTCCGGCGTCTCGGTCGGCCTTTCCCTGCCGGGGGGCGCGCCGCAGGCGAACCGGACCCGTCTCGAACGGGCGATCGCGCAGCTCGGAAGGGAGATCGGAGAGATCTCGACGAAGCTGCAGAACCCGACCTTTCTCGACAAAGCGCCCCCGGAAGT
>DASXTN010000214.1:0-1915 GCA_036505435.1 Thermoanaerobaculia bacterium
CTCGGCGCACGGCCATGTGGTAGGCCAGGAGCTGGAGCGGCACGACCGAAACGATCGGCTGGAGCTGCGGTGTGGTCTCGGGAATCACGAGCGACCAGTCGGCGAGCGACGCGATCTCCTCGTCGGTCCGGGTCGTCACGACGAGTGAGATTCCTTCGCGCGACTTGACCTCGCGCAGGTTCGACAGCGTCTTGTCGCGCCAGGCGTCGTTCGGGGCGAGCACGACGACGGGCAGATTCTCGTCGACGAGCGCGATCGGCCCATGCTTCATCTCCCCCGCCGGATAGCCCTCCGCGTGGATGTACGAGATCTCCTTCAACTTGAGCGCCCCTTCGAGCGCGATCGGGTAGTGCAGCCCGCGACCTAGGAAGAGAAAATTCCGCGCGTCGTGGAAGTTGCGCGCCAGCTGCTCGATCTTTGGCTCGAGAGCGAGCGCCCTTTGAAGCGCTGCCGGGAGCCGCGCGAGCGCCGTGCGCTCCTCGGGCGTCAAGCCGCGGGCGAGCCCGCGGGATTCGCGCAGCTTCGCCGCGAGAAGGAAGAGCACAGCGAGCTGTGTCGTGAATGCCTTGGTTGACGCGACGCCGATCTCGGGCCCCGCATGCGTCGGCAGAACCGAATCTGCCATCCTCGCGATCTGAGAACCGGGGACGTTGACGATCGCCGCGACCGGAGAACCCGCGCGGCGCGCTTCAGACAACGCGGCGACCGTATCGGCGGTCTCGCCCGACTGGGAGATGCCGACGGTGAGTGTCCGGTCGTCGATCACCGGACTCCGGTAGCGGAACTCGCTGCCGTAGTCCACCTCGACGGGCAACCGGGCCATCCCCTCGATCAAGAATTTTCCGATCAGCGCGGCGTGCCATGAGGTTCCACACGCGAGCAGCAGCACGCGGTCGAAACCGGCAACACGGTCAGGCTCGAGCAGCGGCGACTCGAGAGTGAGCTCTCCCGTCTGGAGCGAGACCTTCCCCCCGAGCGTCTCGGCCACCGCGGTGGGCTGCTCGTGGATCTCTTTCGCCATGAAGTGGCGGTAGCCGCCTTTTTCGGCGGCGACTGTGTCCCAGAGGATCCGATGTGTGTCGCGTTCCAGTTCTTTGCCATCCGAGCCCGCGATTCGGATGCTCGTCGCATCCACGCGCGCGACGTCGCCGTCCTCGAGAAACACGACGTCCCGCGTCCAGGGGATCAAGGCGACGGGATCGGAGGCAACCCAGTTCTCGTTCTCGCCCAGACCGAGCGCGATCGGCGGCCCTTCGCGCGCCGCGACCAGCACGCCCGGCTCGCCGCTCGATGAGACGAGCACCGCGTAGGCGCCCGAGAGCTTGCGGGTCGCACTCTGCACCGCTTCGAAGAGGTCGCCGGCAAACGCCTCCTCGACTTCGTGCGCGAAGACCTCCGTGTCGGTCTCGCTCACGAAACGATGTCCGCGCGATTCGAGCTCCGTCTTTCGCTCGGCAAAGTTCTCGAAGATGCCGTTGTGAACGGCGACGATCGCGCCGGTGCAATCTCTGTGCGGATGCGCGTTCTTTTCCGTCGGCCGGCCGTGGGTGGCCCAGCGCGTGTGCCCGATACCGACCGTTCCGGGCGCGGAGGAGCCGACCATCTTCGCGAGCAGCGTCGAGAGCTTGCCCGCGCTGCGGTGAACGGTGAAGTGGCCGTTGCAGAGGGTCGCGATCCCGGCTGAGTCGTAGCCACGGTACTCGAGGCGCTTCAATCCGTCGAGGAGCAGCGGCGCCGCCTCTTTCGAGCCGACGTATCCGACGATGCCGCACATACGAGCAGTCAGCTGTCAGCTCTCAGCCGTCAGCTGCGCGAGCCCTCCTTTTTTCTCTTCCGCCGCGCAGCCCAGCCTTCCAGGTTCTTCTGCGGAGAGCGGGTCAGGGCGAGAGCGCCGTCCGGGACGTCTTGCGTGATC
>DASXTN010000215.1:0-2142 GCA_036505435.1 Thermoanaerobaculia bacterium
AGGGGGCGCCCGAGGAGGTCCATATCGAGGACGCGAAGATCGTAGAGGGGCAGTGGCTCGTCGCGGGCACCTCCGGTGTCGTGCTGACCGTCGTCGGACTCGGTCAGACGATGAAGCAGGCGCGGGTCCAGGCCTACGCCCGCGTCCGCAACATCCTGATCCCCAACATGTACTACCGCGACGACGTCGGCGAGACCTGGGCGGAAGACTCGGACAAGCTCCACAACTGGGGGTATCTGCGGTAGGGACCGCCGTCGGAGTCGTCCTCGCATACGCCGGACTCGCCCTGGTGGCGGCAGCGATGCTCTCGCTCGCTACCCCGCTCAAGCTTTTCCGGATCCGCACGCGCCGGACGGGGGCCGCGGTCGCCGGCGCCGGGGCGCTCGTCTTCGTCGCGGGTCTCTTGCTGCCTCCGGCGCCGCTGCGTCGCTCGGCGCGGCCGCCCACGCTGATCGACCGTTTCCTGCCGGAGTTCCAATTCTCGGAGTTCCATCAGCGTCAGGTCCGGGCGGCCCGCGAACGGGTGTTTCAGGACATCCGGAGCGTGAGCGCCGGTGAAATCCCGCTCTTCCGGCTCCTGACGGGAATCCGCAATCCCCGCCGCCTCTTTCGAAGCCAGCCCGACAACATTCTGAATCCTCCGGCCGCCCGACCCATCCTCGAGGTCGCGACCTCGTCCGGCTTCTTCGTTCTGGCGGAGAACGAGACGGAGATCGTCATTGGGACCTACGTGGTCCGGCCTCCCGGGATCCCCCGCCCGGGTCGGGACGAATTCGCCGGCCTCTCCAGACCCGGCTATGCGAAGGCGGTCATGAACTTCCACGTCGAAGCCGGACCGGAAGGCGAGTGTTTTCTGACGACCGAGACCCGGGTTCTGGCCACCGATCCCTCGACGACTCGGCGCTTCGGGGCCTACTGGCGCCTCATCTACCCCGGCAGCGCCCTGATCCGGCGGATGTGGCTCCTCGCCATCGCCCGTCGGGCGGAGGAGGGGATCGCAGCCACGGGAACGCACCGGGTGTCCACGCCGCGTTAAGACATTTGGCGGCGCAGGTCATAGCCCGCTTGGGCTCGACATATTAGCGAACGCTTATATGTTAGAGCCTCGCCGAGCAGCCTGACCGCAACCGAACCGACGAGACCGAGGAGCCCAGTGAGAGTCATCAAACCGCCGACGGACACGGTTGGCACCGCCGTCGAGGCCGTCGTGGGATAGAAGAGCCTACAAAAGACTGAAGAGCGGCTCTTAGGCTTCTTCCGCGGCCTTCTCCTGTGCGTCGACGACGGCAATCGCGGCCATGTTGACGATGTCGGCGACGTCGACGCCGCGCTGGAGCACGTGGACGGGTCGCTTCAGTCCCAGCAGGATCGGCCCGATCGCCTCGGCGCCGGCCAGCCGCCAGACGAGCTTGTAAGCGGCGTTGGCCGACTGGAGATCCGGAAAGATCAGCACGTTGGGCCGCCGAACGGAAACCCAGGGGTATTCCGCCTCGAGCATCTCCGGAACGACCGCGTAGTCGGCCTGCATCTCGCCGTCGATCGAAATGTCCTTGCGCGACGCCTTGACCAGCTCGACCGCCTTCTTGACCTTGAGGGCATTTTCGTGCGTATTGGAACCGAAGTTCGAGAAGGAGATCATCGCGATCCGCGGCTCGATGTCGAAGCGCCGTACGGCGTCGGCCGCCAGCACGGCGATCTCGGCGAGCTGCTCGGCGGTCGGATCGATGTTGACCGTGGTGTCGGCGAAGAAGAGGGTGCGGTCCTTCAGCATCAGGATGTAGAGGCCCGAGACTCTCTTGACGCCCCGCGCCGTGCCGAAGATCTGGAGTGCGGGCCGGATCGTGTCGGCATACGACTGCGTCAGGCCTGAGATGACGCCGTCGGCGTCTCCCGCGTCCAGCATCAACGGCCCGAAGACGTTTCGGACCCGGACCTGCTTGGCCGCATCCTCGGCAGTCATGCCGTGGCGGGACCGCAGCTCCTCGAGCCGTCGGGCATACGCGGGCAGCTTCTCCGAGCGGTTGGAGTTGATGAAATCGATCCGATCCATCGGAAGCTGGAGCTCGCGAGCGAGTTTTTCGATCTCCGCCTCTCGCGCGAGCAGGATCGGGCGGCAGATCCCCTCCTCGGCCAGGATCTTCG
>DASXTN010000216.1:0-1906 GCA_036505435.1 Thermoanaerobaculia bacterium
CCGAGCACCGACCCCGCGTTCGTCTGTTGCGCGGTCTCGACGATGGATGCCTGCTCGGTCAACGGCTTCAGGAGTTTGGCGAGGCCGAAATCGAGGATCTTGACCGCGCCGTCCGTCGAGATCATGACGTTCTCGGGCTTCAGGTCTCGATGGACGATCCCGGCCGCGTGAGCCTTCGCGACCGCGTCGGCGATCTGAAACCCGAGATCGAGAAGCCTTTTCGTCGACAACGGCCCGCCGTGGAGGAGCTCGCGCAGGGTTCGACCATCCACGAGCTCCATCGCGATGTAGACCGTGGGACCCGAAGACCCGATCTCGTGGATCGTGATGATGTTCGGATGATTCAACGCAGACGCCGAGCGTGCCTCCTGCTCGAAACGCCTGCGGCGGTCCGGGTCGGAGGAGAACTCGGACGAGAGGACTTTGACGGCGACCTCGCGCCCGAGCCGCGAATCCCTCGCGCGATAGACCTCTCCCATCCCGCCCGCGCCGAGCGGGGCGAGGATCTCGAATGGCCCGAGCCGGGCCCCGGACGAAAGCGTCATCGGGTTGCTGACGGGCGATTGTACTCAGAAGGGCCGCCGGCCCCCGGCGACGGCCTTCTCATCAGCGTCACCGCGGCAATGACCGCAAGAGCGCCGAGATCGAGCGACGGAGCTAAGGTCCCCGCGTTCAAATGGCGGCGGGGGCACCGATATCTACAGCGGTGTAGGGCGCGCCCGAGTCTCCAAGCGACGGCGACCTTACTTCTTGGCCGCCGCCTTCTTCTCCTCGACCATCCTGATGCCGAATTTCCCGCTGCTCTCGATGAAGAAAACACACTCCGACGCCTGGTCGCACGCCGTCGTGTGTTTGCGGTTCGCAGGCTGGAACAGGTACGAGCCGGCCCCGAGCCTCACCTCGGGCTTCCCTTCCTCCCCGTGGATCCACGTGCCCGAGACGATCACGATCTTGTGATCGGCGGGATGCGTGTGGAGCGGAGCGGAGAAGCCAGCCGGAAACTTCTCGATCGCGGTGTAGGCGCCCTTGGTCGGGTCTCCCGAGATCGTGGCGAGAGTCGGGCCGGGCGGAGCACCGGCGAGGGGCTCGAACTTCAGATCGGCCGCGGGCCACACAACGAAATTCTTTGCGCCCTTTTTCTGCGGCGACTTGGCCTCGGCCGCCTCGGCACGCTGCGCCAGCAAAGCCGCGGCGACCAGCAAAAGCACTGGGAATCCCAGGGTCTGCTTCCATCTCCTCAACATGATCAGGCTCCTTTCAATCGCTTCAGCCCACTCTATATCTATTGATTGATTAGATTTTCGCGAAGCTCAACCCCGGCCGTCGGGGTAGATCAGGGCCTGGCCGACGCCCGGGGGTAGTCCGGCGAGGCGAGCTCGATGCGCCAGATGGGGCCACCCTGATAGAACTGACCCTCCGACCTCACGAAGCCGGGAGCGTCCCCGCCGACGATCCAGACCGAAGTGTCCTTCGGCTGTTTGCCCAGGAGTGGCGCGATCAGCCCCGCGAGACCTCCGATCTCGACCTTGACGTTGAATCGAGTCGCTTTGTACGACGCGCGGCCGACGGAAAACGGCTCGCGTCCCATCGGCGTGATCTCGAGTTTCACGAGCCGCGGCTTCGGCGTCGCGAACAGCATCGATACTGTCGTGGATGGGGCATGCGGATCGATGTTCTTCAAAAGCGTCACCATCATTCCATTGGCCAGATCCGAAGGCAGCTCCATCCGCTCCTCGATGATCTTCTCCTCGCCGTTGTCGCGGTGCCGCACCATCACGCGCCCGCTCGTCGTGTCGATCGAGACCTCTACGGGATGAGGAAAGCTCGGACCGCGCTGGACGAGGTGGTTGCTCAAGAGGCGAAACCGCCGGCGCTGCGAGAACACTGCGGTCTCCTCCTGGAGCGA
>DASXTN010000217.1:0-1996 GCA_036505435.1 Thermoanaerobaculia bacterium
GCGAATCTGATCTTCGGCCTTCACGTCCACATCGGGATCGCGGACCGCGCCCTGGCTTTCCAGATCATGAACGAGGCGCGTTACTTCCTGCCGCACCTCCTCGCGCTTTCCACGAACTCCCCCTTCTGGCTGGGCCACGACACCGGACTCAAGAGTTATCGGACGAGAGTGTTCGGACGGTTCCCCCGAACCAACATCCCGGAGACATTCCAGAGCCCGGCGGAGTTCGACGAGTACGTCCGGATTCTCGTCAAGACGAACTGCATCGACAACGGCAAGAAGATCTGGTGGGACGTCCGACCCCACCCGTTCTTCGAGACGATCGAATTTCGCGTCTGCGACGTGCCGATGCGGCTCGACGAGACCGTGGCGCTCGCCGCACTGACGCAGGCGATCTGCGCGAAGCTCTTCAAGCTGCGAGAGCGCAACCTCGGCTTCCGCAGTTATCGCCGCGCTCTTCTGCTCGAGAACAAGTGGCGGGCGAGCCGTTACGGCATCGAGGGGAAGTTGATTGATTTCGGAAAGGAGATCGAGGTGCCGTTCCGCGAACTCATGGACGAGATGCTCGAGTTCGTGGACGACGTCGTCGACGAGCTCGGCAGCCGCCGCGAGGTGGAGTCGATCCGCTGGATCCTCGAGAACGGAAGCGGAGCTGACCGGCAGCTTGCCGTTTTTCGGGAGAGCGGCGAAGATCTACTGCGCGTGGTGGACTACATCTGCGAGGAGACGCGGCACGGGCTGGAGACCGTCGCGCCGGACAGCGCCGCCGCAACAGGATGACGATGGACGGAAACGGAAACGGATACGACCTGGGGCCGGGCGCCCGCAACGCGATTCGGACCTGTCTCCGGGTCACTCCGCAGGAACACGTCGCGATCGTGACCGATCGCGAGACCGAACCGGTCGCGGAGAGCCTCGCCGCGGAAGTCGGAGCGGTCGGAGCTCCGTTCGAGCTGCACGTACTCGAGGACTACGGCGCCCGCCCGATGCTCCAGCTGCCGCAGCTCGTGCGGGACGCCATGGAGCGGTCAGAGGTGTCGATCTATGCGGGGCAGCCGAAGCCGGGTGAGCTCGCCTCGCGCCGGCAGATGACGGAGATCGTGAATCGGCGCCGGATGCGACATGCCCACATGGTCTCGGTCTCGCCCCGGATCATGGCGGAAGGAATGCGCGCGGATTACGAAGAGGTCGACGCGATCAGTACACGGGTTCGTGATCGTGCGGTGAAGGCGGAGCGAATCCGAGCTCGTTCCCGGGCCGGCAGCGACCTGGAGGCAACGTTCGATCCCTCGGTCCGCTGGCTGAAGACGAGCGGGCTGATCACGCCCGAGAAGTGGGCGAATCTGCCGGGCGGCGAGGTCTTGACCGCGCCGGCGCGCGTGGACGGCGTCTACGTCGTCGATGGCGTTCTCGGTGATTACCTCTGCGCGCGGTACGGCGACCTCGAAAAGACGCCGCTCACCGTCTGGATCGAGAACAGCCGGCTCACCGACGCGCGGTGCGAGCGGCCGGAGATCCGCGACGATTTCCTGGAGTACATCGACAGCGCTGAGAACTCCGATCGCGTGGGTGAGCTCGCAATCGGCACGAACGTCGCGGTCGAATCCATCATCGGCAACATTCTCCAGGACGAAAAGCTGCCTGGCCTCCACCTCGCGTTCGGCCACCCTTACGCCGAGCACACCGGCGCCTCCTGGAGCTGCCCGACACACCTCGACGTGGTCGGCCGTTACTTCGACATCTGGTTCGACGACGAGCAGGTGATGGCGGAGGGGAGGTTTTTGATCTGAATTCTCCCTCTCCCCCTCGGGAGAGGGACGGGGTTAGGGGCGTGATTAAGATCCACTCGTGATCCCCTCCCTCCGCCGCGCCTACAACGCCGCTTTCACACAACAGAAGTACGACCAGCACCGCCACCGACTGGAGGAGCAGGCCGGCTGCGCGATCGAGTTCCGCCTGTGCGAGACGCCGGTCTTCCTCCCACCGGACCTGCTCG
>DASXTN010000218.1:0-1737 GCA_036505435.1 Thermoanaerobaculia bacterium
CGGAGAAATCCGGATGACTGCCCCCTCCGTGTGCGGCTGGTGCCGCGCGCAATATCCCCGCTTCGCCTTTGCCGCGACGTTATCATGGGGGCTCGCGCCGGGGTCGGCACGGTTCTTGTTCGTACAATGCGACACGATGACCCTGCGCGACCTCCTGGGCCTGAGAAAGAAAGAGGACACCGGATCCCGTCCGGGCGCGCCGGAAGCTCCGACTCCGGACGACGCGCGTCCCACCGGCCGCATCGGGAAGTACGACATCGTCGAGAAGATCGGCGCGGGGGGATTCGGCACGGTCTACAAGGGCTGGGACCCTCTGATTCAGCGGTACGTCGCGATCAAGACTTGCGAGGTCGGGAACAAGGACATCCGCAACCGCTTCTTCCGCGAAGCGCAGCTCGCCGGAGGTCTGCAGCACCCCAACATCACGATGGTGTACGAGTTCGGTTTCGAGAAAGACATCCCTTACATGGTCCAGGAGTTCCTCTCGGGGGAGGATCTCGACCAGATGATCAAGAGAGGTGCCCCCCTCTCGCTCCAGGAGAAGCTCAAGATCCTGATCGGGGTCGCGTTCGGACTCGAGTACGCGCATCGGGCGGGTGTGATGCATCGGGATGTCAAGCCGGCGAACGTGCGGGTGCTGGACAACTTGTCCGTCAAGATCATGGATTTCGGGATCGCGAAGTCCGTTGATCCCGCCGTCGAGATCACCCAGACGGGGATCACCGTCGGTTCGTCGTCCTACATGTCGCCGGAGCAGATCGGGGGCGACGCCGTCGACTCCCGGACGGACATCTTTTCCTTCGGCGTTCTCGCTTACGAGCTGATCTCTTCGCGGAAGCCGTTCCAGAACGAAAACCTCTTCCTGCTCCTCGAGCAGATCGTCAAGGAGGACCCGCCGCCGCTCGCGGAGCTCGTCCCGGATCTTCCCGACGGTCTCGTCGCTCTCGTCGAGCGCGCGATGAAGAAGAAGCCGGAGGATCGCTTTGCCACGGCCCGCGAGCTCCGCGACGCTCTGATCGCCGTCCAGCAGCAGATCGCGCCGGCCGAGGCGCTGGTCTCCAGCGCGATGGGCGAACCGCCGCCACACGACGAGTGGGGACGCCTGCAGGCGCTCAAGCAGCTGGACATCCTGGATACGGAGCCGGAGCGGGAGTTCGACGACCTGACGTTCCTCGCCTCGCAGGTCTGCGGGACTCCGATTGCGCTCCTCTCGTTCGTGGACCGCGATCGGGAGTGGTTCAAGTCGGAGATCGGAGTCTCGTTTCACCAGGTGCCCCGCGCGGTCTCGCTCGGCGTGCATGCGATCCGGGAGCCTCGAGCCGTCGTGGTCGCCGACCCGAAGTCCGACGACCGGTTCGCCGAGAGCCCTCTCGTCGTCTCCGAGCCGAAGCTGCGCTTCTATGCGGCGGCGCCTCTCACGACGCCGGATGGCTTCGTGGTCGGGACGCTCTCCGCTGCCGATCGGGTTCCGAGGGAGCTCTCCCCGGCGCAGATCGAAGGATTGCAGGCGCTCGCCCGCCAGGTGATGGCCCAGCTCGAGCTGCGGCGGTGGCGGCGTTCGGACCGGGAGCAATCGAGCGAAAAGCTGATCCTGGAAGCGGCGGGCCTCTCGGACGACCGGCCTCACCCGGCGTCGGAGGACGTGCAATGATCGAGAAACGGGCCACCGTGCTGATCGTCGACGACGACGAAGCGACGCTGCGCGCGCTGCGTGGGTTTCTTGAGGTCGAGGGTTAC
>DASXTN010000219.1:0-2076 GCA_036505435.1 Thermoanaerobaculia bacterium
GCCTCGGGGATCGTGGACGGCGCCGCGGCCGTTGTCGTCACGTCGGCGAAGAACGCCGAGCGCAAGGGGGTCAAGCCTCTCGCTCGTCTCGTATCGTGGGGCGTCGTCGGATGCGAGCCGGAGCTGATGGGGCTCGGGCCCGCGCCGGCCGCGCGTGTCGCTCTCGAGAGCGCGGGGCTCGCGCGAGAAGACATGGATCTCTGGGAGATCAACGAGGCGTTTGCGGGGCAAATCCTGGGCGTAGCCCGCGAGCTCGGCCTGGACCGTGAAAGGCTGAACGTCAACGGCGGCGCCATTGCGCTGGGACATCCGCTCGCCGCGAGCGGGACGCGATTGACGCTGACACTCGCCAAGGAGCTCCGCCGTCGCGGCGCGCGTTACGGTCTCGCCGCCGCCTGCATCGGCGGGGGACAGGGGATCGCGGTCATACTCGAATCGGTTGCGTGAGATCGGCATGACCCCGGCTTCCTTCTCGTACCAGCGGTAGCGGCGCTTGCTGACCTGGACGGAAAGGATCCTCTCCGTTCCGGTTCGCACGGCGGCGGTCTGCGAGTTCCTCCGCGAGCTTTCGGCGAAAGGATGGGGGGACCTGAATGCCGTGCTGGCCACGCTGAACGATGGGGAGCTCTGCCGGACGGCGCTCGCCTACTGGCTCGAGAACGATTGGATCACTAAGGCCCCAAACTCCCCTTTGACGGCGCTCGCGGGCCCGGCGTTCACCCCTGAGATCACGTACCGTCGCTTTTGCGGAGAGATAGATGAAGATCGGTAAGGTCGGCGTTCTGGGAGCCGGGCTCATGGGCTCGGGAATCGCCGAGGTTTGCGCAAAGAGCGGCTACGAGACGATCGTCCGCGAGATCTCCGAGGAGCTCGCGCGGAAGGGAATCGGCCGCATCGAGTCCTCGCTCGCGAAGGCGGTCGAGCGCGGCAAGCTCGGCGCGGTGGACCGCGACGCGGCGCGCGCCCGCTTGAAGGCGACGACGCGAGTGCAGGACCTCGCCGTTTGCGACCTCGTCATCGAAGCGGTGGTCGAGAACCTGGACGCGAAAAAGGAGCTCTTCCGCGAGCTCGACAGGATCTGCGGCGACGCGGTGATCTTCTGCTCCAACACGTCTTCGCTCACGATCACGGAGCTCTCGTCGGCGACCGGGCGTCCCGACCGATTCGCCGGCCTGCACTTCTTCAACCCGGTCCCGGTCATGAAGCTGGTCGAAGTCGTGCGGACGATCGCCACCTCCGACGAGACGATCGCGACCATATTCGAGTTCGCGAAGTCGCTCGGAAAAGAGCCGGTCCTCGCGCAAGACAACTCGGGATTCATCGTCAACCGGTTGCTCGTTCCGTATCTCCTCGACGCCGTGCGCGCCCTCGAGGAGGGTGTGGGAACCAAAGAGGACATCGACAAGGGCATGGAGCTCGGCTGCGGACACCCGATGGGACCTTTGAAGCTCCTCGACCTCGTCGGTCTCGACACGACCTACGCGATCGCCGAGATCATGTTCTCCGAGTACCGCGAGAAGCGGTTCGCCCCGCCGCCGTTATTGAAGCGCCTGGTGCTCGCCGGCCGTTACGGCCGCAAGTCGGGCCGCGGCTTCTACGAGTACGGATCGTGACGGCCGGATTCGTCCGGGTGGACAAGCCCGAAGAAGGCATCCAGGTCGTCACGATCGACCGGCCCGAGAAACTCAATGCGCTGAACACGCAGGTGCTCGCGGAGCTCGCCCGTGAGATCGACGCCGCCGAGTCCGACCCGGTGCTGCGATGCCTCGTCTTGACCGGCGGAGGGGAGAAGGCGTTCATCGCGGGGGCCGATGTCGGAGAGCTCGCGAGGTTGACGCCAATCGAAGGCCGTGAACGTTCGCGGCGCGGGCAGGCCCTTCTCGATCGGATCGAGCATCTTTCCGTCCCGACGATCGCCGCAATCAACGGCTACGCCTACGGCGGAGGGCTCGAGCTCGCCATGGCGTGCACGATCCGGGTCGCGGCGGAAAACGCGCGCATGGGTCTGCCGGAGACGTCTCTCGGGATCATCCCCGGCTACGGCGGGACGCAGCGGCTCGCGCGCCACGTAGGACG
>DASXTN010000220.1:0-6818 GCA_036505435.1 Thermoanaerobaculia bacterium
TCCTCAGGCCACTCGGTCGCCTGCCACTGGGCCGAGGACATCAAGGCGGGCAAGATCCAACCGAAGGAGCAGGAGGCTGTCTTCGACCCCGGCATCCTCGAGCCGGCCTGGGAGCCGCCGCCGGTCTAATGGCGGGTTCGCAGCCCCCGCGCGAGTTCGACTCGATGCTCACAGCGGCGAATAGCGTCAGCACAGCAAGCTGCCTGTCTGAGGTCGCGCCTGTTCGCGCGGAGCCGCGCGAACAGGCCGAGCAGGTGACGCAGCTCCTCCAGGGCGAGCCCGTCGACGTGATCGAGACCGGTGACGGCTGGGCGCGGATCCGAACGGCCTACGACTACCCGGGATGGGTGCGCGAGGAGGCGCTCGGGCCGGCCGGCGAGGGCCACTGGCTCGAGCCCCGCGAGGGCGAGGTCGTCGAGGAGGCGCGCGCCTTCCTCGGCGCGCCCTACGAGTGGGGCGGAATGACCGCCGACGGGATCGATTGCTCCGGACTCGTCCACATGTCTTTCCGGAGACTCGGCGTCCTCGTGCCGCGGGATTCGTGGCAGCAGGAGCGAGCGGGTGTCGACGTGGCCGAACACGACCTCCGCCCGGGCGATCTCGTCTGCTACGAAGGCCACACCGCCTTCTGGGTCGCTCGGGGCCGGATCCTGCACGCCACCGACCGCGCCGGCCTCGGATGCGTGCTCGAGGAGCCCGAGCCGCCTGAGCTTCGCACAAGTTTCCGCAGTTATCGGCGTCTTGTGACGGATTGACCGCGCACAAGGCCTCCCTCGAACGAGGGTAAGGAACCCCCTGCAAGCTGGCGATATTCCGTGCAATGGACGCTGCCGAGCGTAAGGACATCCTGAGCCGGTATCTGGACCACTCCCGTCGCTTCGACGAGGCTGCCGCGCGCCATGGCGGCCAGGAGAACGCCGAGGTCATCCCGCTCACACCGCCGCTTCGCGAGCTCGAGCAGGAGCCGACCATGCGCGAGATCGAGGTGCTCCAGCTCATCTCCGACGGGCTCGTGAACCGCGAGATCGGGCATCGGCTCTACCTCTCGGAAGAGACCGTCAAATCGCACGTCCGCCACCTGCTCGCGAAGCTCCAGGCCCGCAGCAGGGCACACGCAGTCGCGATCGGTTTCAGGCGCGGCCTGATCGCCTAGGCGATCAGGCCTTCCAACTTTCCACAGGCTGTTGACAGATCCCTCAACAGAGGGATGCTGGTTTCTGTGGAAAAACTAAGACTTGGAGAGCTTTTACCAGCCCTTCCCAGCGCGAACACCCGCGCCGGCCACAAGGGCTAGAAGGCTGACCAACATAACGGCTCCTCCAGTGGGAGGGGATAACGGCGTTGGAGAGGATATAACCCTTTTGGGGGATATTCAAGGAACTTTCCCAAATTTCGTCAGAGTTCGTTCCTGGCGTAGGCCCAGTCAGTGGGAATGGGGGCCACTTCAGTGGTATGCCCTTGTCCTAGTCGGGGCCGTGGGACTGCTCGCGACGTCGCTCGCGCCTAGGGGTGAATTCCTCGGCGCGTCTCCTTGGGCAGTAGCAGCTCTGGCAGCGGTCGCATTTTTGGCCGAGCGGCAGAGCGTCCACATCGCTGCCCATCTGCAGATGTCCGTTTCGGCGCTACCGATTCTTTTCGCCGCAATCGCGTTTGGGCCTTACGCCGCGATGATTGTTGCCGGTGCTGCGCTGCTTACTGATTTTGGAACGCCCTACACCAGGTGGGCCATTTGGACGTTCTCGCGCGCACTGGGAGCCGGCTTGGCCGGCACGACGGCGGCGTTCCTTCTTGGTGCCCACCCTTCATTTGGCCGATTGCTGATTGCGGTCGCCGCCGCGGCGATCGTCGAGGCGCTCACCGACATCCTTCTAACGGCACTGACTCTAATGTTCCGGCAAACGGGCTCTCTCGTCAGCACGTGGGCCGCAATGAGTCGGCTGATGCTTTGCACGGTCCCGCTCTACACCCCTGTCATTGCCGCTCTCGTCTACAGCTACGCGGAGCTATCTCCGTGGACAGTGCTGCTGTTCTTTGTTCCCGCACTAGCAGCCCAGCGACTTCTCATCATGTACCAGGAACAGGTTCGCCTGGTGGTCGATCTGGGTGCAGCAAACCAAAGGCTCGAGCAGGCAAGTCTTTCCTTCGCAAGCGCGCTTGTCGCGGCGCTGGACGCTCGAGATCAGTACACCGCTGGTCATTCAGCCGCGGTCGCAGTCTATGCGCGTGACATCGCTAGGCGCTTGCAGCTATCCGACCCGGAGAGACAGCTTGTCCATCTTGCCGGTCTCGTTCATGACATAGGCAAGGTCGGGCTCCCTCCCGGACTTCTCGAAAAACCGGGGCCTCTCACACTCGAGGAACGAAGAATCATGGAGGAGCATCCCGTGATTGGTGAGCGGATCCTCGCAAAAGTGGAGGACTATCGGGAGATCGCGCAGATTGTGAGGCATCACCACGAGCGGGTCGACGGCAACGGCTATCCAGACGGATTGCTGGGTGACGAGATTCCACTTCTTTCGCGCATCATCGCCGTAGCTGATGCATATAACGCCATGACGTCTGGCCGTCCCTACCGCGAAGCAATGCCGAGCCGAGTTGCTCGCCTTCGGCTCGCGCAAGCGGTCGGGAGTCAGTTTGACACGACAATAGTGGCGGCCTTTGAAGCCATACTCGCAACGGCGAGCCCGACCTATCTTTCAGGCGACCGTGCGGATTTCGCGATCGAGGCGCAGCATCAGCCAGCTTTCTCGGGGGCGCTTGTCACAAGTGCGGCCTAGGTGTCCGAACCTGGCTCGCTACCACTGGCGAGGAGAGCGGCTTGAAGCCGTGACTGGACTCCGAGCTTGGTAAGCACCTTGTGGACATGAACTTTTGCTGTGCTTTCGCTGATGAAGAGACGCTTGGCGATCTGCGCGTTCGAGAGACCATGACTTATTAGCTCGAGAACTTCCCGCTCCCGACGGGTAAGTACTGAATGGGGCGGCTCTCGGCGACCTGCATCGATTCTGAGCCCGACTCGCCGGGCGAGCGCTTGATCGTGAGCGCGGCGAATGAGCGCTTGAACCAATCCCTGCGTCTCAGGAGCATCGCCCGCGATCTTCAAGAGGGAAGGGTGTGCCCGGTAGGCGATAACGAATGCTTCGAGAAACTCGGCGCGCTCGCATTCGCTGACTAACTGCCCTACTCGGAGATCCGCGGTGTCTGCGTTCTGGGCCGAAACCAAACTCGCGATCAGATCACCAAAGCGAGCGTAGTAGGTCGCCTCTACAGCTTTTGTGATCTTCCGGGCTTGTGCGGCGGCGGCGTTTGCTCGATCAACGTCCCCCGCGGCCGCCGAAACGATGGCTGTGATCCCGAGTCGCTCCCCCTCGGTCGCGCGATCAGGGGGATCACGAGGCGAGTCTTCTAGCAACGCTTGCGCTCGAGGCAAGTCTCCCTCCGCGAGTGCAAGTCGAACCCGCATTAGCAGTACCTGGATCTGCAGATAAGGATCCTCTTCAGTTGCCCGGATTTGCGAGAGATCTCCCACGTCCTGTCGGGCAGCTTGAAGTCGTCGACATCCGACCTCACTCGCTGCCCGATATGCAAGGCACGAGGCGATCGCAAAATCGTGGCGGATACCTTTGCTTACTTCTAGCGCATTTGTAGCGAGAGGCAGTGCCGCCTCGTACTCTCCCCGGGCGAGCGCCAAGTACGCCGCTTGGGCGAGAAAGTTGCTCCTGACAACAGCATCGGTCGCATAGCGAGCAAGCGGGATCAAGGGCTCAATGAGGCTCCACAGGCCTTCGTGTGTTCCGGCGTGGGTCGCTAATACTTGCCTCCCAGTCGCAACGCGAAGGCGGATGTTCAGGTCGGAAGCCTCGAGTTCCTCGAGCCGATCGAGGTAAGGCCGCGCTCCTGCAACATCGAGATCGACAGCCGACACGAAGGCGCCCCAGAGCGCGTCCTTCATGTCGGCCCGAGACCGGGCAAGCTCGTCCGCGCGCTCGTAGTAACTACGCGCCTGATCGCTTTGAGATCTGAGATAGCGGGAAAGACCGGCGGCATTCGCCGCTCGTGCAGCAAGGTGGTGCTCGGACGGTATTCGTTTCACAAGGTCCTCTGCGAGTGCCGAGGCCTCCGCGAATCGGCCCTTGCGCACGAGAACTTGAGCTCGAGCGAGCACCACAGGCGGCTTGTCAAATGCTGAGCTTCCACACTCATCTAACCAGCGCTCAAGTGTTTCGATCCGACCGGTTGCCAAGAGCTCAGGGGTTCCGTCTTCGAGGACGGCGACGGCGACCTCCAGATCTTGAGCGTCCATGGAGAGCTCAAACGCCTCTTCCCAATGCCCTTGGCTCCGTGCGTCGCCGATCGCCCGTTTGGCCAGAGCGAGCCAGGAGTCAGGCTCCTCCGTCTCAAACTTGCGCTTGATGAATGCGCGCAGGAGTGGATGCAGTCGTAGCTGATCGCCTGCGGGGTGCAGGAGGCCCTCCTCCACGAGGCGATCCAGGGTCGGCTCGGGATCGTCGATTTGTAGGACATCGCGTGAAACACGCGCGTCGACCGCGACTGGCACTGACGCAAGGAGCATGAATCGCTGAACGTCGGCCGGTTCGCGACGGAAGACCTCCTCCGCGAAGTACCTGTACAAGGCGTCTGACACACGCTCACCCGGAATCTCGCGGGAAGCCGTTAGTGCTGCCAGGCCGATCAATGCCGGCCAGCCCTCAGCCTGAACAACGAGATTCCGGACCGCCTCGTCGGGCCTATCCTTGAGGACCCTCCCGGCCTCCTCCGCGTTCATCGCAAGCTGATCGCGACCGATCTCAGTGATCTCTCCATAGAGGATCCGCCTTGCGGAGGCCCACCGCGGACGGCGACGGCTTGTGACGAGGACGCGAAGCTGTGGCGCGAGGGTGAGCAGCCAGTCGAAGAAGTCTTCGACAGGCGCGGAGTCGGCGACAAGGTGGTAGTCGTCGATGACCAAGAGTCCCTCGTCGGGCCAACGCACCAAATCGTCGGCGAGCAGCTCCGCCAAGGGGCGAGCCGCGCGCTCAGGCGTATCGGCAACTCGAAGACGCTGTTTCAGCCTCTCGCCCGCTCCAGAAACGAGTGGCGCGATTACATCCCCTAGGCCGACTGAGAATGCCGCCACGTCCGCGGACGCGTTGGTGGCTCGGTACCAGACGACCTTTTCGCGTCCCTGCAGCCACTCCATTGCAAGGGTCGTCTTGCCGTAGCCGGCAGGTGCGGTCACGAGGATCGCCTGGGCGCGGCTCTCGTCGAGAAGGCGGGTCAAGCGGGGGCGCCGCGCGTGGCGCCTGAAAAGCGGGGGCTGAACGGTCTCGACTGCGGCTTCCATCGCGGTTCCCGGCCCGCGTGCAGAGCACCGACCTTACCGCGGTTTGTGGCGAACTTCCATCCGGAATGACCGACGCCCGCAGCGGGGCCACGGGCGTCGGGCCGTCATCCCCCGAGGCTGATCAGTCCGCCGAGCGGGAATTGTCGCGCGCGACGGCTGTCGGCTCGAGGCTTTCGAAGGGGCTCTCACCGGTGGCATCGCGGAAGGCGAGCGGGATCTGTCGCCTACGGCCTACGCCGAGCTTCGTACGCAGGATGTCGGAATGAGCCTTTGCCGTCCTCGGGGAGATCCCGAGCCGATCCGCGATCTCGACGTTCGAGCATCCTTCGGCGATCAGCTGCACGACCTGTCTTTGACGCTCAGTAAACCGGATGCCTTCGCTAACGGTGACCATATGCGGCCATGCTGGCAGCAGACCGTCTGGCCCGCTATTGGCCGGGGGGAGAATCTTGAGCTCTACACCGTTCGGTGTATGAAGGCCGTTTCGTGGCCCCGGGCGTTGACCGTTTGCAGGGCTTCCACATCGATCACACCGAGTTCGAGGAGCAGCTGAAGCTCATCACGAAGATGCGTCCGCATCATTTCCGGACCGTCGGTAGCGATCGTGAAAGCGATCCCGCGGTCGACGAACGCGGCGACGGTGTCGCGCAAGGCTTCCTCGTCGGGTAACGCCTTTGTGAGCAGGTTCGACGTCGGGCAGATCTCGAGCACGACGCCGGCGTCCACCAGCAAGCGCATCGTCTCCTCGTCCTGGGCGGCGAGGATTCCGTGGCCGATGCGGTCGGGCCGCAGGTGCTCGACGACCTCGCCGATCTCGGCGATGCCGTCGGCGCCGCCCTCCTCGCCGACATGGATCGTGATCCCGAGGCCGGCGGCGCGCGCTTCCTCGACGAGCGGCGCGAGCTCGCGGTAGGGGTAGCGGCCGCCGTCCGGGCGCGGGCCGGCGATGTCGAGGCCGACGATTCCGCGCCCCCGGTAGCGGATCGCCTTCTCGACGATGACCTCGTTCTGCTCGCGCGTGAAGGTGCGGTCCATCATGAGGATGAGGCCCGCGCGCACGCGCGGGTACTCGAGGCTGGCCAGGTCGAGCCCGCGCACGGCGGCCATGATGATGTGGTCGAGGTCGCGCTCGCCGCCGCGGTTTCGCTTCATCGGATTGAAGCGGAGCTCGAGCGTCGTGATGTTCTGCGTCCGGTAGGCGCCGCCGATGGCGCCGTGGACGGAGCGTTCGACGGCGAGCGGGCTCGACTGAATCAGCTCCGTCCACTTGTAGATCTCGTCGAGCGCGGGCAGGCCCTCGACGCCGCGCGCATCCACGGTCACGAGGTCGACGAACTCCCAGTAGTCCTTGACGGGGAGGGCGATGCCCTGCTCGTGGGCGAGCGTCCACATGACCGCCGGGTCGACGGAGGCGCCGAGATGCGTGTGCAGCTCAGCGAGGCCGCCGCGCGCGATCTCGGCGACGATCGCCTTG
>DASXTN010000221.1:0-3550 GCA_036505435.1 Thermoanaerobaculia bacterium
TCGTGCCGCGATCGTCTCGCGGCCTTCTATCACTGGAATGACCGCCAGAGCCTCGAGACCGCGGTTCGAATCGCGCTGCGCAATCGCGTCGATTTTCAACTGATCCGAGGGTGGTCGGCGGAAGAAGGCATGGAGACGAAATACAACGAGTTCCGTCAGGAGCTGACGCGACGTCGCAAGCGGACGAGTTAGGAGCCGCACCAATGCGGCTCGGGAGATGGACCTCGACCGTGTGCCTGGTCCCTCGCTCCCTCCCGCTCCCGCAGCGCGAGGCTCCTCCCTTCTGGGGGAGACTCCTCGCGCGGAAACCGGGGCAAGGACCTCCTAAGGCCCAGTGCGCCGGCGGTTCGGTCGCCGACGTGGTCGTATCTAACTAGTCGGGCGAGAAGTACCGAGGATTCAGAGGCAAGCAGATTCCGGCATGGCCGGGCTCAACTGCCTCCGACACCGCGTCCGAGCTTCTGGTTAAAGGTACGCCAATGGCGTATACTCGTCGAATCGGTATCCATGAAACAGGAGCTATTCGAGGAACTCAGCCAAAGTGTTCGAGAAGGAGGTGCAATCCTTCGGGGGCGACGTCAGCCATCTCGGCTGTTTCGTGTCAAGGAGCCGAACGTCAAGTCCGTTCGACGGCAATACCGCCTCAGCCAATCCAAGTTCGCGGCCCTGATGGGAATCAGCCCCGCAACTCTTAGAAACTGGGAGCAGGGTCGCCGCAAGCCGGAGCGAAGCGCACGAATACTGCTGATGGTCGTGGCGAAACATCCGGAGGCGGTACTGGATACTGTCGGATCAGTCCCTGATCGGCGTGCCGCAAGCCGCCGTTCACGATGAAGCTGTGTGGCTCGTCCGAAAACTCGAACCGGCATACCCTCCGCTGAAGCGCAATGGCCAAACGACCTTCGATGAAAACCTACGTCTCGCCGGTCAGGCCTCTGGTCCGCCGGCTTCCTTCCGGGCTCGTCCGGAGAAAGCCGCGTTCGTTCGCCGAGTGGAGAGCGCTTCGGAATTGGCGGAAGCTTCCCCCTTGGGAGGTTGAACCAATCGGCTACCTGCTTCGTGTCGCGCGCGAGGAGTCCGGGACGACGCAGCGGGAGCTCGCCGAAAGGCTCGGTTGCTCCCAGCGGGCCATCGCCCAGGCGGAGCGCTGGGAGAGCAATCCGACCGTCGAGTTCATCCGCCGCTGGGCGGACGCGTGCGGGACGAGCGTGAAGATAAAGTTAGCGGAGGGTGGAAGCGAAACACGCCGCCGCCAATCGAAATAGGAGTCCCTCAAACGAAACAGCGGCCGTCGAAAAACCGTCGGCGTTTTCCGGTGCGAGTCCTTTCGCTCTTGAGGGACTCGCGCATGCTGGGTATTCGGGCCGGAACCGAGCCGCATCGATTCACCGGAATCTGGTTCGTCGTCGTGGACGGACGAGTGTTCGTGCGGCCCTGGAACGACAAGCCGGTGGGCTGGCACCGAGCCCTTCTGCTCCAGTCTCGGGGAGCGATCATGGTTTCCGACCGCGAGATCGCCGTGCGCGCGCGGAAGGTCAGCGGGGACAGTCTCCTGGACGCCATCGACTCCGCGTACGCTGGCAAGTACGACACGAAGGCCTCGCTCAAATGGGTTCGCGGCTTCTCGACGCCACGGCGGCGGAAGACGACGACCGAGCTTTTGCCTGCGTGACAGCCGCGAAGCTCGCCTCAGGATCTGACCCTCGATCGGATCCACTCGACGACACGTGCCGGCATTTCGTCTCGGTTTGCGCGGCTGATTTGCCAGAGAACGACGCCGGGGTGCCGCTTGACGGCTTGGATGAAGCCTTCCCCGCGCAGCGCTACCGTGCCGGCGAAGACGTGACCGGACTCCAGGAGCGACTCCACCGCCTCGACGAAAACCGTGGAAAGACATTCCATCTTTCCGATCTCGTCGATCAGGACGACGTCCGCGCGCGTCCGCGAGAACTGCGCCGCCACTACGCGCTCCAGCGCCTCCAGATCCACGCCGTACTTGCTGACCTTGTGGGGCGACCGGATCTTCACGTGTGCCAGGACCGCCGACCGGCCGTCGAAAGTCTCGATCCGAAAACCCACGCGCCGCCCCGCCTCCCGCATCTCATCCGTGGTGAACCCGCGGATTTTGAGGTCCGCGAGCTCTTCGGCCGCGCGGCGAAGAACGGTCGTCTTTCCGACTCCGGGCGGCCCCGTCAGGAGGAGAGCGCGAGTTTGCCTGTTCGACACGCCGGCTAGACTACCGTCGCGTTCGCTCGCACGTCGCCCTCGCGGCTCGCGCTGCCGCACTCGACCACTGCGGGCTCCCGCATCGCGAACCTCCTCCGCTCGATTACTTCGCGGAGACTTTTCGCGATGCGAGGACACCGAGGACCTCTGCGAGACTCCTCGCGCTGCGAACCCGGGACGCGCTATCGACGAGGTCGCGCTCGACGACGCCCAGGAGAGCGGCGATTTCGGCCGCTGACGTTCGGTGAGGAACGAGCCAGCCGTTTCGGGACCAGTCTTTCAAGCTCATCCGCATCCCCCCGGATAAAGGTGCGGGGCTCCTGCAGCAGAGTTGTCACGAAGTGATCCCCCGACCGGATTCTCCTTGTGAACTCGCCGGCGGTGTAGACGATCGGATTGACCTCACGGCCGAGTCGCTGCTGCGCGGGCCTCAACGCTTCCACCACATCGGGGAACTTCGCGGCCCCGACGGTCACGAGATCGACATCACTCGCCGAACGCAGAGCCCCGGAAGCAGCGGACCCATGAAGGATCACGAAATCGAGCTTCGAGGCGAGCGACTCCAGGGCCCGCCGAATCTCCCCAGCCACCCCGCTCGTCTTTCGAATGATGCTCCCGAGCTCGGAGTAGATGGGGCAACCGGGGTCGGCCTGGTAAAAGGTCGCCCGGCCTTTCAGGCTTCTGCTGAGGATGCCAGCAGCGGTGAGCTTGGCGAGCTCGCGCTCGAGAGCGCCGGGCGAAGAGCCCGTGATTCGCGCGAGCTGGCGAAGGTAGAAGGATTCGCCGGGGTGAGTAAAGAGCCAGTCGAACACCCGCCGGCGAGTCTTACCGAACAGGGTGACGGAAAGCCGGTCGGCGGGCGGACTCGTTCGCATTTCGAGTACAATTGTACTCAAAACGAGGACGCAGCATCAAAACGTGGGTTTTGCTTCAGCTAATGCAGGTCCTCGAGGGTGACCCTGCGGTCGCGGAGCCGGTCAAAAAGGTGGTCGCGGAGCGCGGGTGGGAGATGTCAGTGGTGCATCAGGCAAGCTCGAGCGCAATCGCGAGCGTCCGGTTGAGATCCTGCAGCACCGATCCGGACAGTCTTCCGACGTAGTCGGTCAACGCCGACCTTGGGAGACTCACGAGCCCGTCGCAATGAATGGCACGCCCGTGCTCCCGTGCTTCAAACCTTCCTCTAGGCCGACCAACACCTGTATTGAGAGGCCGTGGCGAGCCGAGTAGATCGGGGCACGGGTGACGGTCGAGAATGAGGAGCCGATCAGCGCCGCACGGCTCGCGATGCAGAAGATTCGCGATCGCTTCGGCTCGCCCTTCGGAT
>DASXTN010000222.1:0-2587 GCA_036505435.1 Thermoanaerobaculia bacterium
GGCGACCCTTCCGACTCGGCGCGGCGCGTCGCGCGGTGGCTCAAGTTCCTTCCCGGAGAGGTCTATTACCTCGCCGGTCGTGGCGCCGGGCGAATCGTCGAGATGAACCCCGCGCTCGACGTAATCCGACTCGAGGTCGAAGGGGCGCGGGTCCCGCTGTCACTCGTCTCGGCGGAGAAGAACCTCGAACTGCTGCCGAAGGCGCACTTCCTCCGCGACAAGGTCGAACATCCCGACACGCTCCGCGAGCTCGTAGCGAAGGACCCGGCCGAGGCGGTGCGGCGGCTTCTCGAGAGCTTCGGACGACCGATCACGGTGGCGGAAGTCCGCGAGCACTTCGGGGGGATCGTGGAGGAGGAGCGGTGGAGCTCCTTCTGGTCGTCGGCACGACGTCATCCGCAGCTTCTCGTGGCGGGCGCGTCGAAGAGCGCGCTCGTTTCCTGGAGCGCGAGTGCGGACGAGGCCGACGAAACCGTGCGGCGCGAGTTCTCCGCGGCCGATCCGCTGCACAAGCTCGACCTCGCGCGCAAGCACGCGAAGCGATCCCGCGATCTCGCCCGCTTCTTCGGCGACTCGCTGGCCACGGAATCGCGCACGGCCTCCGAATCGGGCAACGCCGCGCTCGCCTGGGAGCTCTCGCAAGCCGCCTCGAGACTCTTGCCCGGCGCCCCCGAGGTTTTTCCCGCGGAGTCGCTCCTGGCCTCCGACGACCTCGCTCCCGTCCTTGCCCGGATCCGCGACCATTCGGCGCGGCTGAAGGCGCTCGAGGAGATTCGGGCCCGGCGAGACGATTGGGAGACGATTTTCTCTTCGCGGTTTCTCGAGGAGGAGGACGCGCGGGTGCTCTCCGCGATCTCCGACGCCCTCGGAGAGCGTCCCGAGCGGCGGGAGGAGGTCGTTCGGCGAATAATGCGCTCTCCGAGGATCGCTCCCCGCGCGTTCGTGTGGCTGTCCGAACGCATGGAGAAGGAGGGCGCTCTCGACGTTTCGACCTCCAGCCTCTTCCACTCCCTTCTCGACGCGCTGCGTCAGGACGAGTTCGCGCCGATCCGCGCTCGAGTGAAGGCATTCTTCGAGCCGGGGGGCCTGGCGGTCTCGCTCGTGCGCCGCGTGAGCACGGAGGAAGAAGGGCGCGAGCTTCTGGGAGCTCTGGCACGCGCGGGTGGTCTCGAGGAGCATCGTCGCGGGATCGCGCGCGAGGCGCTCCTGATGAAGTTTCCCGCGCTGCGGGCGCCGGCGGCAAACCTCCTGTATGCGACGCCGGAGGCGATCGAAACGCGGCGCGAGGAGCTGGCCCGTCTGAAGCAAGTCGAGCTACCCGCGAACGCGGAGGCCATGCGGGCGGCGAAGGAACACGGGGATCTTTCGGAGAACTTCGAATACCACGCGGCCCGTCAGAAGCACGAATATCTCTCCGCGCGCATCGCGACGCTCGCCGACGAGCTCTCGCGGACTCGCCCGCTCGATGCTTCCCGCATCGATGCGTCCGAGGTTCGCGTGGGCACGCGCGTCGTGCTCCGGGAGGCTGCGACCGGTCGAGAGCGCACCGCGATGATTCTCGGACCGTGGGACTCGCGTCCGGAAGAAGGGATCTACTCCTACGAGTCAGAGTTCGCGAAGGCGCTTCTGGGAAAGAGGCCCGGCGAGACCGCGCGGCTTCCGGATGGTGGCGTCGAGGTCGTATCGATCGGAGCCTGGCGATAGAATCCCCCGCGAAACTGAGGAGGTCGTGATGAGGAACCGATCCGCTCGAGCTCTCCCCGTTTTCGTTTTCGCGATCGTCGTCGTATCGTCCGCGGCGCTCGGTCAGACGGCGACAACCCTGGCTCCTTCCCCACCGGCGGTCTCCGGTCTCCGTGCGGACGTCATCTGGCAATTGAGTGACGTCGAAAAGAAGCTCGTCGCCCTCGCCGAAGCGATCCCGCAGGACAAGTACGGCTGGCGGCCGGGACCGGGTGTCCGCTCCGTCAGCGAGGTGTACATGCACATCGCCGGCGGGAACTACTTCCTGTCGTCGTTCCTGGGCGCGAAGATGCCGGAGGGCTTCACCCGCGACATGGAGAAGACCGTGACCGAGAAGCCGAAGGTCATCGAAACGCTGAAGAAGTCCTTCGATCACGCGCGCAAGGCCGTCGAGGCGACTCCGGATTCCGACCTCGACAAGAAGGTCAAGGTCTTCGGTCAGGAGCCGAGCGAGCGCATGATGCTGATCGTCCTCGTGAGCCACGGGCACGAGCACCTCGGCCAGTCGATCGCGTACGCGCGGACGAACGGCATCGTGCCTCCGTGGTCGGAAGGGCCTCCTCCCGCGGCCGAGAAGAAGCCCGCGTCGAAGTGACCCGCTGGCTGCTCTCCGCGGCCAGCCTCGCCTTCGCGATCGCGCTCGTCGCGGACCCGTTGAACGATGAGCCGATCCTGGGTCTGGCGAACCGATTCCGCCTCGCTTGGAACCAGCACGACATGACGGCGATGGCGGAGCTCTTCACGCAGGACGCCGACTTCGTGAACGTCGGCGGGGCGCGGTTCAAGGGTCGCGAGAAGATTCGCGACGAGCACGCGAAACTTCACCGGATGCAGTTCAAGGAGA
>DASXTN010000223.1:0-3911 GCA_036505435.1 Thermoanaerobaculia bacterium
GACCCGCCGCGCGCGAATGCGGCGCGCGCCCGGGAGAAAGACTTCCGCAGCTCCTGCTCGAACCGCGCGGGCGCGGAGCCATCGAAGTCGTAGACCGACAGGACTTCGGTCGCCGCGTCGGACTTCCGGCGCGCGGTCGCCTCCGGGTCGGGCACGATCAGGTCGCGGGGAGCGACTACGTCGCGGGGGGCGATCGCGCCCGCGCGCACGGGAGCCGTGCGGAACGTGAGCGTCGGCGCAAATGAAAGGGTGGTCGTCAGGACATAGAGGAAACCCCACAGGAAGGATCGAACTCCGCGCCGGCGCGCGGGCTCGGCAGCGCCGGCTTCTCTCGTCCGCGTCCGCGCCCGCCTTCGGCGGAAAATGGAAAGCTTCGCGCTCATGGGGTCAGGTCTCCACTTGCCACTTTGCTGCGCAAAGCGGCAAGAACAGCCGAGCTCAACGGTCGTTGGAGGTAACTCGTGAAGACCTGACCCTGCATGATGTGGAGCGGATCAGCGGCCGGAGGCCGAGCGCGCGGTCGCCGACTCGCGCTCCCGGTCCAGAGCGTCGTAGGCGGAGATGATGGATTGCACGAGTGGATGGCGTACGACGTCCCGCTCGTCGAAGATCACGAAGCGGATCCCCTCGATCGATGAAAGGATCTGCTGCGCCTCGCGCAGCCCCGAAGTCTTGCCTTGCGGCAGGTCGACCTGCGTGATGTCGCCGGTGACGACCGCTTTCGAGCCGAAGCCGATGCGGGTCAGGAACATCTTCATCTGTTCGGAGGTGGTGTTCTGCGCCTCGTCCAAGATGATGAACGCGTCGTTCAGCGTGCGGCCGCGCATGAATGCAATTGGCGCGATCTCGATGACGCCGCGCTCGAGCAGCTTCGCCGTCTTCTCGTACCCGAGGATGTCGTAGAGCGCGTCGTAGAGCGGCCGCAGGTAGGGGTTGACCTTCTCGACCATGTCCCCCGGCAGGAACCCGAGTCTCTCCCCGGCTTCGACGGCCGGCCGGGCAAGCACGATCCGCTTCACCTTCTTATCGAGCAGGGCGGCCGCGGCCATCGCCACCGCCAGGTAGGTCTTCCCCGTTCCAGCCGGCCCGATCGCGAAGACGAGGTCGTGCCGGTCGATCGTCTGAACGTACAGTCGCTGCTTGGTGTTGCGGGCCGAGACGACCGCGCGTAAGGACGGACCGAACGGGCTCTCCGTGAAGAACTCGACCAAGGACGCGCGCGGGTCCTCCTTCAGAACCCGAATCGCCGTAGTGACGTCGCTCCCCTTGAGCGGATGGCCCAGCGCAGCGAGCTCGGAAAAGGCGGACAGAAGCTTTCGGGCGCTCTCTTCGCCCTCCCCCTGCCCGACGACGGATACCTCGTTGCCGCGGGCGGCGAGCCGGACCCGAAACGCCTCCTCGATGGCCCTCAGGTTCTCGTCAGCGATGCCGAAAAGGGCGGTGAACCCGGCATCCGGGAGCGTGACGGCCTGGTTCGGGTCGGGAATCTTGCTTGCTCCTCCGCTAGCCCGGTTAAGCTACCACGTCGGAAGGCAGCAAAAGGCGGGCCCCCGTCACGCCGGCGAGTCCGCCGTCGACGCAAGCCCAATTCTGACAGAGGGTTGGCTAATCAAACGCCCTCCCGCCGACCCCTCTCCCCGAGGGAGAGGGGAAGGGGCCTAGCGGCCGTCCGAGATCGCCTTGGCGACCTCCTCCAGAGCGTTCTCGACTGCATCCTCGACCGTCGAGCCTCGGTTTTTGTGGCGGACTTCCCCGACGACTTTTCCACTCGAGTCCTTGAGAAGGACCTCCACGCCCACACCCGGGTTGGCCATCCAGCCGCCCCAGATGCGCGCGCCGGTCCCGGGCTCCCAGGCGTTGAACACGTTGCCCTCGACCGTCAGCTCCGCGCCTTTGTCGGCGAGCTTGTAGCCGGCGCGCTCGAGCCACTGTTCCATGTACTCCTTGCCTTCTTCGGCGGCGTGCCGAGCCTCGCGGCCTTTGGAGTTCTGCGTGAAGTCCTTGACCTGGACCGTCCGGTACTTCTTCAGGCTCCCTTCGGGGAAATAGACCCAGTCGGCGTCCTTCCCTTTCGTCAACTTGTCGTAATCGGGCAGAAACTTCATCGGCTCGTCAGCCTGCTTCGCGTCGTCGGAATCCAGGAAGTTCTTCGCCTTGGCGAGAGCCGGGGAAGCGGAGAGCGCGAGAACGCAGAGCAGAGCGGCGAACGTGGTCCACGGGCAACGACGAACCATAGATTGGTCTCCTTTAGGGTGCGGATTGTACAGGAGGGCTACTCGAATTCCAGCCTCCCGCAGACCGCATCCCCCGCCGCCGAGGTCGAAAGCGAGCCGCCCACGTCAGGCGTCGCTTTGCCTTCCTTGACGCAGCGGGCGACCGCGCGCTCGAGCGCTTCGGCCTCGGTCGCGTGGCCGAGGTGCTCGAGCAACAGAGCCGCCGTCAGAATCGCGCCGAACGGGTTCGCGCGGCCCGTCCCGGCGTACTTGGGCGCGGAGCCGTGCACGGGCTCGAACATCGAGACCCGGCCCGGATGGATGTTGCCCGACGCCGCCATCCCGAGTCCCCCCTGGAGCGCGGCACCGAGGTCGGTGGCGATGTCGCCGAACATGTTGTTCGTAACGATGACGTCGAACTGGCGCGGGTCCCGGATCATCTGCATACAGAGTGCGTCGATGTAGAGATGCGACGACTCGACGTCGGGATATTCCCGAGCGACCTCAAAAAACACCCGCTGCCACAGGTCTCCCACGTACCGCATGGCGTTCGACTTGTCCGACATCACCACCCGCTTGCGCCGGCGCGATCGGGCGTATTCGAAAGCGTACCGCACGATCCGTTCGACGCCTCTCCGCGTGGAGATGTCTTCCTGGACCGCCACTTCATCTGACGTAGCTTTCTTCAAGTGGCCGCCGGCGCCGACGTACGATCCCTCGGTATTCTCCCGGAACACGACGAAGTCCACGTCGGCCGCCGAGAACCCCTTCAAGGGACAGAGGCGATCGTCGAGGCAGCGGATCGGGCGGTAGTTGACGTATAGGTCGAGAACGAAGCGGGCGCCGAGCAGGATCTCGGCGGCGTGACGCATGTCCGGGACTCGTGGATCCCCGAAGGCGCCCATGAAGATGGCGTCGTAGTTCGCCGCGAGGTCGTCGAAGGCGCCCGGCGGAACCGTCTCGCCGGTCCTCAAATAGTGGTCAGCGCTCCAGGGGAAGAAGACGGGTTCGAAGGAGAGCGACCTCGACCGCGCGATGGTCTCGAGGGACTTGACGGCTTCGCGCGTCACGTCCACGCCGATCCCGTCGCCGGGGACGATCGCGATCCTCATGCCGCCGACGGACCATAGCACGGCGGAACACGGGACATGGGACACGAGCGCTGGGCTAGAATCGCCGCATGAACTTTTCCGAGATCACCCGCGAAATTCTTCGCGAGCACGCCGTCGGGCCCGAGCGGCCGACGCCTGCCAGCCTGGCGCGATGCCTCGCGCCGGAAGCCGACCGCTATCTCGAACGCGTGCGCTTCGATCTGAAGCACTACGTGCGCCACCCGGTCCTCCTGTGGGAAGACTGGGAGGTGATGGTGATCGGCTGGGAGGCAGGACAGACCACTCCGATCCACGACCATCGTGGCGTCCTCGGTGGGATGGCGATCCTCTCGGGAGCTCTCGTCGAGGAGCGCTTCACGGTTCCGAAGGACCTGCCGGCGCTCGCGGACTCGCGTGTCCGGCCAGAAGGCGACCTCTCCGAAACCGGTCCGACCGTTCTGCACCGCTTGATTCCGCGCTCGCGCGCCGTCTCGCTTCACATCTACCGCCCGCCTCTGCGGACGATGGGCATCTGGGATCCTCGCGAAGGTTTTCAGGAGCTCCGCCCGTCGGAGTTCGACGTCGGAGACGAGGTGATCGCCCGAGC
>DASXTN010000224.1:0-3498 GCA_036505435.1 Thermoanaerobaculia bacterium
CTGACGTGGCTCGACTGGTCGCTTCCCACCGCGTTCTCCGAAGATGGAAAGACGGTCCTCTTCGACGAACAAAATCTCCCGGCGTATCTGGCGTACCTCCGCAGGACGGACGGGTCGCCTCCCGTGCTCCTGGGTCAGTACCATTCGATCGACCTCTCACACGACGGAAAGTGGGCGCTCGTCGCAAGCTCCGCGAATCAACTAACTCTGCTTCCGACCGGAGCGGGGCAGCCGCGGACGCTTCCGAGCGGCGGGATCGCCTATCAAGCGTGTCTCTTTTTCCCCGACGGACGGCGGATCGTCTGTACCGGGAGTGAGCCGAAGCGGGGGACGCGCTTGTACGTCCAGGACGTCGACGGTTCGAAGCCGCGGCCGATCACACCGGAGGGCGTGAGTCTCGCCGTCGCCGGCGCGATCTCGCCGGACGGTCGAACCATCGCGGCATTCGGGCCGGATCGACGCGTGATGCTCTATCCGAGCGAGCCGGGCGAGCCGCGGCCGGCACCCGGCCTTCAATCCGACGAGCTCCCGATCCGGTGGACCGGCGACGGTCGCGCGATGTGGGTGGCCCGCCCGAACGAGGTGCCGACGAAGGTCCATCGCGTGGACATGACGACCGGCCAACGAGCCCTCTGGAAGGAGCTCGTCCCGCCCGATCCCGCCGGTGTATTGACCATGGGACCGATCCTCATGACGCCCGATGGGAAGTCGTACGTGTACTCGTACCGGCGGACGCTGGACGAGCTGTTCCTCGTGGAAGGTCTCCGGTAGCGTCGCGATAACATCGCGTCGTGCGAGACGTCGTCATCCAGCCGACGCTCGAGAGCTGGCGCGCGGCGGCGCGCGGACTGCTCGCGGAGGGTGTCGCCCCCGACCAAATCGTCTGGCGCGAGGCGGCCAAGCAGGGCGGCCTCTTCGATGCGGTCGTCGTCGCCGAAGCGCCCGCCGAGCAGGGTGAGCCCTCCGACTTCCGCGTCCCGCGAGCATTCGTCGAGCTCGCGAGCACAGCCTGCCGGCACTCGGACCCGGAGCGGTGGCGACTTCTCTACTCGGTCCTCTGGCGCCTCGTGCGCGAAAACCCGGATCTCCTCGCCTCCGAAGCGGACGCGGAGGTCGCCCGCTTGAAGCGCATCGCGAAGCACATCGCCGACCAGGATCTCGCCGCGCGCACGCCGGGAGCTGCCCAGTTCGTTCCGAAAGCCGCCGCGAACCTCGAGGAGCTTCGCATCGCCGCTGCCTCCTGCCAGGGCTGCGACCTCTACCGCGATACGACACAGACCGTCTTCGGCAAAGGGCCACAGACGGCCCGCGCAATCTTCGTCGGCGAGGCGCCCGGAGATCAGGAGGACATCCAGGGCGCTCCGTTCGTCGGCCCCGCCGGCGACGTGCTCGATCGCGCCCTCCTGGACGCAAACCTGCCGCGGAGCGACGTCTACGTCACGAACGTCGTCAAGCATTTCAAGTTCATCCGCACGCCGAAGCGTCGGATCCATCAAACCCCCGGGACCGTCGAGATCGGGGCGTGCCGTCCGTGGCTCGAGGCCGAGCTCGCTCTCATCCGGCCAGAGATGCTCGTGTGCCTCGGAGGAACAGCGGCAAAAGCACTCCTGGGGCCGGACTTTCGCATCATGAAGCAGCACGGGCAGATCCTTACGGGCACCGGTTGGGCGCCGAAGGCGATGGCGACGCTCCACCCGTCCGCCGTGCTGCGCGCGGAAGATGCCGCCGGGCAGGAGCGCCTCTACGGGATGCTGGTGACGGATCTGCGTCTGGTCGCCCGCGAGGTGACCGCACGCGACAGCGCGCGGCCATCCCGAGGGCCGTGGGGGCCGAGGGATCTCCCGCGCACCGGAATGTGAGTTAATCTCCGGTCAGTCCGGAGATTCCTTTGGAACCCCGATGCCCACCCGGACCGCGCGGTCGATTCTTGCTCGGCGACCTGCCGGAGTTCGCCCGGGACATCCTCGGCTTCGTGACGTCCTGCGCGCGCGAGTACGGCGACGTTACTCGACTGCGGCTCGGAAGGTACGACGCCTACCTCCTCAATCACCCCGACCTCGTCGACTTCGTCCTCCGTAAGCACCGAGAGAATTTCGTCAAGCACCGCTTCTTCTGGCGCCACGTCACCGCGATCTTCGGCACCGGACTCCTGACGAGCGAGGGGGAGTTCTGGCTGCGGCAGCGCCGCCTCGCCGCGCCCGCCTTCCACCCCGACCGGATCGCGGGCTACGGCGACGTGATGGTTTCGTATGCCGACCGGCTGGTCGATGACTGGCGAGACGGCGAGGTGCGCGACGTCCACAAAGACATGATGCGGGTGACGATGCAGATCGTTTCCAAGACGCTCTTCGACGCGGAAGTGGAGCGTGACGTGGACGAGGTCGGCCGGGCCTTCGAGCTCGTACTGAAAGAAATCGCGCTGCGGTTCCGCCGACCGTTCAAGATTCCCGACTGGATCCTGACCCCGGGCAACCTTCGCTACCGCCGCGGCATCCGGCTTCTCGAGCGGCTCGTCTCCCGCATCCTGCAGGAGCGCCGCGCCGCGCCCGGCGATCGGGGCGACCTGCTCTCGATGCTCATGACCGCGCGGGACGACGAGGGCAACGCTATGTCGGACGCGCAGGTTCGCGATGAGCTCGTCACGCTCTTTCTCGCCGGCCACGAGACGACGGCGATCGCTCTGTCCTGGACCTGGTACTTGCTCGCGCATCATCCTCTCGTGAAGGACCGCCTCCTCAAGGAGCTCTTCGAGGAGCTCGATCGGCGTCCGGCGACCGTCTCCGATCTGCCGCGGCTTCCTTTTGCCGACGCGGTCGTGAAGGAAGCGATCCGGCTCTATCCGCCGGCGTACGTCCTCGGGCGTGAAGCGCTTGCCGACTGCGAGATCGGTGGCTACCCGATTCCGGCCGGCGCGACGGTCTTCATGAGTCCGTGGGTCATGCATCGGGACCCGCGCTGGTTCGCGAGCCCGGAGAAGTTCCTTCCGGAGCGCTGGCTCGATGGCCTCGCGGCGCGCCTCCCCCGGTTCGCGTACATGCCGTTCGGAGGGGGCCCGCGCGTCTGCATCGGAGACCGCTTCGCGACGATGGAGGCCGTGTTGGTTCTCGCGACCGTCGCTCGGCGCTACCGCCTCGAGAGAATCTCCGACGCCGAGGTGGTGCCGTTTCCGTCGATTACGCTGCGGCCCGAGGGCGGCGTCTGGATGAAGTTGTCGCTCCGGCAGCCTCTGCCGGTCCCGCGGGCCGAAGACGCCGCGAACGAACTGCGGGAGACGCCGCAGCTCAACTAGTCCAACCAATCCGCGAGCTCGGTCAGATTGCGCAGCTCGACGTCGGGCGCGACGTCGCCGAACCGCGGCTCGCTCTTGCGGTTGATCCATGCGACCGGTATCCCGAGTGCGCGCGCCGGCACGACGTCGTGAAAGAAGCTCTGCGCAACGTGCAGCCAGGCCGCGCCGGCGAGGCGCGCCGGGAAAGCCTCGTCGATCCGCTTGCGCGC
>DASXTN010000225.1:0-1873 GCA_036505435.1 Thermoanaerobaculia bacterium
CGGGTAGGGCGAAGTAGGCCCGGTACGCGAGGTTGTTGCCGTCTACGAGGAAGAGATCGGAGTCGCGTGCGGGCCCGTCGTCGAGCTGGAGCTCGGCTCCCGTCAGTGTCTTCGGCACGCTTCGAGTCTACGCGCCGAGAGAGGGCGTTATTCCTCGCCGAGGTAGGTCTTACGAACCTGCTCGTTGTCGCGCAGCGCTTTCGCGTCGTCCGCCAGCGCGATGTGACCGGTCTCGAGGACGTAACCGCGATTCGCGGTATCGAGCGCCATCAGCGCGTTCTGCTCGACAAGCAGGATCGGGGTTCCCTGGTCGTTGATCTCGCGGATGATCTCGAAGATCTTCTCGACGAAGATCGGCGCGAGACCCATGGACGGCTCGTCGAGGAGGAGGAGCTTCGGACGCGCCATCAGCGCGCGTCCCATCGCGAGCATTTGCTGCTCGCCCCCCGAGAGCGTCCCTGCCTTCTGGACCCTCCGCTCCTGGAGCCGCGGAAAGAGCGTGTAGACGCGGTCGAGATCCTGCGAGATCTCCGACCGGTTTTCGCGCTGGTACGCGCCCATCTCGAGGTTCTCGAGCACGCTCATCCGTGGAAAGACGTGCCGCCCCTCGGGCGACTGCGAGATCCCCATCCTGACGATCTCGTGCGGGGCGGTGTCCGTGATGTCCGTGCCCTGGAAGGTGATGGTTCCTTCGCGGGGATGGTTGAGCCCGTTGATCGAGCGCAGCGTCGTCGACTTGCCCGCTCCATTCGCCCCGATCAGCGTCACGATCTCGCCCTCGTGCACCTCGATCGAGATGCCCTTGAGCGCCTGGATCGTTCCGTAGTACGCGTGGACGTCCTCCAGCTTGAGGATGACGTTGCCGTTGCCCTTGGTCGCGTTCATCCGGTCACCCGGTTGCCGCCGTTCCCAGGTAAGCCTCGATCACGCGCGGGTCGTGCTGGACCTGCTTCGGCTCGCCCTCGGCGATCTTCTCGCCGTAGTCGAGCACCGTGACGCGGTCGGAGATGCCCATGACGACCTTCATGTCGTGCTCGATCAGGAGGACGGTCATGTTCTGCTCCTCACGTAGTCTGGCCACGAAGGTCGTGAAGTTCGCCGTCTCTTCCGGGTTCATTCCGGCGGTGGGCTCGTCGAGGAGCAGGAGCTTGGGCTCGGTCGCGAGCGCCCGCGCGACCTCGAGGCGCCGCTGGTCGCCGTAAGCGAGGTTCTTGGCGTAATCGTCGTCCTTGCGCCGTAGGCCCGAGAACTCGAGCAGGTCGTGGGCACGCTCGTGCGCCTCCTGCTCCTCCTTGCGGAGTCCCGGCGTACGGAAGATCGAGCGGAGCACGCCACCCTTGATGCGGCTGTGCCTGGCAACGAGGACGTTCTCGAGCGCAGTCATGTTGTGGAAGAGGCGGATGTTCTGAAAGGTCCGCGCCATGCCGAGCGTCGTGACTTCGTGCGGCGGCAGACCGGCGATCGGCCGGCCGTCGAAGTAGACGCCGCCCGCGGTCGGCTTGTACACGCCGGTGAGGATGTTGAAGAAGGTCGTCTTGCCGGCGCCGTTCGGCCCGATGAGGCTGACGATCTTTCCGCGCGGGATGACGAAGTCGACGTCGTTGACGGCGATCAGCCCTCCGAACTCCTTCCGGACGTTGACCGCCTCGAGGATGTTCCCGTTTTCAGCCATCAGCGCGCCACGTCGTAGAGGGAAGCCTCCCCCTCGCCTTCCCTGAACTCGGCTTTGCGGCGGGCGCTCGGGATCAAGCCCTCGGGCCGGAACAGCATCATCAGGATCAGCAGGATCCCGAAGAGACCGAACTTGTACTTGGTGATGTCGATGTCGTTGCCCGAACCCGGAATGGCGCCGTTGATCCAATCGCCGATCTTG
>DASXTN010000226.1:0-4085 GCA_036505435.1 Thermoanaerobaculia bacterium
GAGAACGAGCGCGCCATCCTCCTCGCGGTCGTAGGCGAAGCGGTCGACGAAGGATCGCATGAAGTCGGAGCCGACCCAGCCATGCGGCATGTCGCCGATGAATTTTGCCGCGCGCATCTCGGGCCAGACGACTTCCGCCCAGTGGTTCCAGGCGGGCGGTCGGCAGTCGGCCATCAGAGCATCGAAGAGCTGCTCGGCCCGCCCCTTCCAACCCAAGCGAAGCAGGCTGCCGACGATCCGCCACTCGTAAGGCGTGTACTCCTTGCGCTGCTTGCCCGCAGCGCGGCGGGCGATAAAGCCCTCCCAGTACCGCTCGAACGTCCGTTCGAGCTCCGGGCGTGGCAGCCGCGATTCCTCGCCGCACGGTTCGAGCGCGATCGTCGTCGAGGTCGGGTCGAGGTCGCCCAAGTCGGCGGATCCGGGAATGTAGTCGATTCCGCGAGCGGCGATCACGGCGCGGATCGAGGTATGGAGGTCGGCGCGCATCTGATCCCGCGAGGCCGAAAAGCGCCGCGCCTCCTCCGCGCGACCCAGCGCCGCGGCCAGCTCCGCGGCGTCGGTGAGCCCTCGAACACCCCAGAAGTCGTCCCAATAGGAGTGGACCGGGTGATCCGAGTAACCCTCGTGGCTGATCGACTCCGGAAGCAGCCCAAAGAAGAGGCGCTTCTCCCCGACCCGAAATTCCGCCGTGCGGCGCTCTTCCCGGAGCGCATCGATGTGGGATGCCGCCCTCGAGAGGTACGGCCAAGCTTTTTCGATCGTCTCCCTATCGCCGGTCAGCCGGAAGTACTCCGCCGCCAAATAGATCAGCTCGCCGTGACTGTCGTTTTCCGGCACCGGGTCGGCGCCGCGTCGATCGACGCAGCAGGGGACGGCGCCGCTCTCGAGCAGGAACGGGGCATACCAGCGCAAATAGTCGCGCACCTCCTCGGCGTGCCCGAGCGCCAGCAGTGCCGACGACATCAGCGCGCCGTCGCGGATCCACGAGCGCGCATAGGAGCGGGAGCCGGGCTGGAGCGCTGCGCCGTCGCGGTTGACGAGGATCCAGCCGAGATTCGAGCGCAGCGTCCGTGCGGCCGGCTCGGCAGAAGGGGGGAGCGCGAAGGAGACGCGATCGAGCTTCTCCCGCCAAGATCGTCTCGCGGCGGAAAGCCGCGCCTCGAAGTCCCGGGAGGCCTCCGCCGGACCTACGGGCCACTCGGGCGGGCGCGCGCCCTCGAGCGGAACGGCCACGAGAGCGTCGCGTGCATTTCCCGGCGGGATCTCGAGGTCCCAGGCGAATGCCGCCGACGCGAAGCCGCCGGCGTCGGCGGCCGAGGCTCTCAGCGGGAGCGCTCCGCGGGCGAGCCAGGAGACGATCTCATTGTCGTCGAAGCTCGTCGCGCCGAAGCCGGAGGGCGCGGTCAAGGGAACCACGTCGCGCCCGCCGTCCACGTGCACCGCGCGCCCGTCCCACGCGACGCCGAGGATGGGCGCGAAGCCGCCCGGGAGGTTCAGAAACTGCCATGGCGGGTTGACCTGCATCGGCCGAAGCGCCAGGTAGAGGGTCGCGCGCGCTGCGGCCTTCCCGTCGTTTCGAAGACGGTAGCGCGCGCGAAGCGTCGGGGCTTCGGATGGCCCGTCGGCAAGAGCGGTGACCTCGAGCGAAAGACCGCCGGCATGGCGTCGCGTGACCGAGGGAATCGGCAGATCGCCATCGGCGAGCGTCTGCTCGATCCGCGCGTCCGCCCAGCCGATCAGTTCTCCGCCGACGCGCAGAAACGGCTCGAGCGAGAAGGCGCCGCGGCCGGTCTCCAGCGCGCCGTCTTCGGAGAGCAGGCCCTTTTCGCGTCCGCCGTCGGTCCCGACGAGCGTCCAGTAGAGCTGCTCGCCCCGAAAGGATCGCGGCCACTCCCGGCGCGGCGCGTCGTGCGCGACGGATTCGAGGAACTTCGTCGGCGTCTCGGAGAAGGCGGGAGGCTCCAGCGCCATCGCCCGCAGCCGGTAGCCGCGGCCTCGCGCGCTCTCCTCGAGACGCAGGCGCAGGAAGGCCGCTTCCGTCTCCGGCGAATAGATCCAGGCGCGGCCACCGCGGGAAGAGGATATCGAGCGCACCGTCGACCAGACGACGCGGTCATCCGAGATCTCCACGGCGTAGCGGCGCGGAAAGTCTTCCGCATCCCAGTCGAGGACGAGCCCGCCGAGCTCGCGCCGCCCGCCGAGGTCGAGAACGAGCTCCTGGCGATCGCCCGCCGAAGGATCGCTCTTCCACGCGCCGAAAGTGGGCAGCATGCCCTCCTGCGGCGGCAGCTCCTCGAGCGCGAGCTCGCCGATCGCGACCCATCCCTTCCCGCCGCTTCCCGCCGTGATCGCGATCTCGATCGACCCGACCTCCCGGATATCGCCCCCCCGCGCCGGCCCCCAGGCAAAGGACACTTGGCGCTTGCGGATGCGCAGCGTCTTCCAGTCGCGGGGAAACTCGAAGTTCCGCCGAACCGACCACCAGACGTTCTGACCGCCGCGATCGAGCAACTTGACCTCGAGCGTTTCGGGCGGCGCCTCTCCTCTCAGTCGGATCACGAGAGCCCAGTTCTCCGGAAGATGCAGCGGCACCTCCTTCCGCGCCGCCGCCCATCCCGCGCGTCCCTGAAAATCGAAGTTGAGACGCAGCGCGCGCCCCGTGCCTTCGCCCGCTTCGCTCGACAGCGCGAGGCGAACCCCTTCCGAGGGAGCCGCGGTCCAGCCGGAGATCTCCTCGAAGGCGTCGAGGATCTTGCGCGCCGGGCCCGCATCGGAGAGGGCGAAGACCAGCAGGCCCGCCGCCAGGGTGAGCCGCCTCATTCCTTCACGCCGCCGAGCGTAATCCCCTGGATGTACTGCCTCTGGAGCGCGAGGAAGAGCAACAGCACCGGAAGGACGGTGAGCACCGCGCCGGCCATCATCAGCTCGGTGTCCTGCGAGTGCTCGCCCACGAGACTGGCGATCGCCACCGGGAGCGTGTACCGGGACTCGTCCGTCAGGATGACGAGAGGCCAGACGAAGTCATTCCAGGTCGCCAAGAACGTCACGATGCCGAGCGTCGCGAGGACCGGCCGCAGCAGCGGCAGGACGATCTTCCGGTAGATGAGGAACTCTCCCGCGCCATCCAACCGAGCCGCGTCGATCAAGTCCTGAGGGATGGAGAGCGCAAACTGGCGGATCAGGAAGATTCCGATGATGCCGGCCGTGCCGGGCAGGACGGCGCCGATGTACGTGTTGACCAGCCCGGCGGCTCGGAGCATCAGGAAGAGCGGCAGCATCGAGACCTGCGCCGGAATGACCAGCGCTCCGACGAGAACCGCGAAGAGCCGCTCGCGGCCGGGGAAGCGGAGCTTCGCGAAGGCATAACCCGCCATCGAGTTCAGGAAGAGGACGGCGAGAGTCGTCGCCCCCGCGATGAGCAGGCTATTGGCGAAGGCGCGCCCGAGGGAAAGGCGCAGGAAGAGGTCCCGATAGTTGGCGAGCGTGGGCCGCGAAGGAAAAAACGGCGGCGGGAATCCGCTCGCCTCGCCGGAGCGCATCAGCGACGCCGCGACCATCCAGACCAGCGGCGTAAGCGCGAGGACCGCGCCCAAGACGAGAGCGGCGTGGATCGCCAGCGCGGCGGCGCGTCGTCTCATGCCTCGCTCGCCTTCTGGATCTTGAACTGCACGGCCGTCAGCGCGAGCACGACGAGAAACAGGATGAACGCGATCGCGGCCGCGTAGCCCATGTTCCACCAGCGGAAGCCCTGCTTGTACATGAGAAGGCCCACGGAGAGCGTGGCGTTCAAGGGCCCGCCGCCTCCCGTCATGACGTAGGGCTCGGCGAAGAACTGGAAGTAGCCGATCGTGGTCATCACGCCTAGAAACAGGAAGGTCGGGGAAAGCAGCGGGACCGTGATGCGCCGGAAGATCTGCCACGCTCCCGCCCCCTCGATGCGGGCGGCCTCGTAGAGCGACTCGGGGATGCTCTGAAGCCCCGCGACGAGCAGGATCGTCGCGTAACCGAAGTTCTTCCAGACGGCGAGCAGGACGATCGCGGACATCGCCCAGCGCGGGTCCCCGAGCCAGTCGATCGCCGGCAGC
>DASXTN010000227.1:0-5861 GCA_036505435.1 Thermoanaerobaculia bacterium
CCCGCGGAGAAGGGGGTGAATGTTCGTGCCTCTCGTCCACGTCAAGGAAGACGAGTCCTTCGAGAACGCGATGCGGCGCTTCAAGCGGAAGTGCGAGAAGTCCGGAATCCTCTCGGAGCTGAAAAAGCGTCAGCACTACGAGAAGCCGAGCGCGAAGCGCAAGCGCAAGGCGATCCAGGCCCGCAAGAAGATGCTCCGCAAACTCTCGGAGGAGCGTCGCGCCACGATGTAGATCTCGACCGGGCGGAGGACGACATTGACCGTCGATCCCTCGAATTCGATGTCGTCCTTCGCCTGATCTCCCTCCTCGCCCGCACGGCTCCCGGTCGCGAAGCAGTTCTTCAAACGAAACCTTCCTGGGACGAGGCGTCCGTGCGCCGGCGTCTCGAGGAGCTCGCCGAGCTCCGCGAGCTTCGCGCGCGCGAAGGACGGCTGCCAGTCGCGGGACTCCAGGATCTCGCGGCCCCACTTTTCGCGCTCGAGAGCTCGGGCGGCGCCGGGGGGCCCGAAGACTTCCGTCCGATCGTCTCCTCTGCGAAGGCGGCCCAGGCGGTTCGTCGCGCCCTCGCTCGGGTCGACTCACCGCACCTCCGCGAGCAGGCGCGGCGGCTGCCCGATCTTCAAGCGCTCGTCCAGGCGGCGACACGGGTCATCGGTCCGGACGGCGCGGTGCGTGATGACGCCTCGCGCGAGCTCGCGACGATCCGGCGGAGACTGCGGCGCCGCCGCGCCGACGTCTCGCGGCGCCTCGAGAAAATGCTCGAGACGCGTCGCGACGCTCTCGCGGACAGCGTCGTCGTTCTGCGAAACGACCGGTACTGCCTTCCGGTCGCCGCCTCGGCGCGGGGCCGCGTCGCCGGGATCGTTCACGATCGCTCCGGATCGGGACAGACCGTGTTCGTCGAGCCGCTCGAAGTCGTCGAGGCGAACAACGAGCTCGCGCTCGCGGTCGCGGAGGAACGCCGCGAGGTCGAGAGGCTGTTGACGGCGCTCGGGCGCGCGATTCTCGAGCGGGCCGACGAGCTCGTAACGGCGGCAGCCGAGGTCGCGGACCTGGACGCCCGCGAAGCCGCCCTGGAGTTCGGAGAGCTCTGCGGGGGGCGCGTGGCGGAAATCTCGGATGACGGCTCCTGGAGCCTCGAGAGCGCGCGACATCCCTTGCTCGACGCGCGGCTCGCAGACCTTCGTCGTCGCGCGCTCGGCGAGTCGCGCGACGCGAAAGACGCGGTGCCGCTCGACCTGGAACTACCGGCCGAAAAGCGGCTCCTCGTCGTCTCGGGACCCAACGCGGGCGGGAAGACCGTCGTATTGAAGACCGCCGGCCTCTTCTCGCTGATGGCGCAGGCCGGTCTCCCGATTCCGGCCGGCGCCGGAACGCGGCTTCCGATCTTCGCCGCCGTGCACACGGAGATCGGCGACCTTCAGGAGATCCTTGCGGATCGCTCGACGTTCTCCTCCTCGATGGAAACGCTGGCCGGAATCCTCGAAGCGGCGGCGCCGGACGAGCTCGCGCTCGTCGACGAGATCGGCAGCGCGACCGACCCGGAAGAAGGGGCGGCGCTGGCGATCGCGTTCCTCGAGGAGTACCTCGCCCGCGGCGGCCGGGCGATCGTCACGACGCACCTGTCGGCGATCAAGGTGTTCGCCGGCGGGCGGCCCGACGCGATCGGCGCCGCGATGGAGTTCGACGAGGCGACCGGCAGTCCGACCTACCGCCTCCACCCGGGACTCTCCGGCCGGAGCCGCGCGCTCGCGGTCGCGGCCCGCGAGGGCTTGCCGGCGAGCGTGCTCGCCCGAGCTCGCGAGCTGCTCGGTCCCGCCTGGGAGCGACGCGATCGCGCGGAGTCGGAGGCGGAGGCGGCGCTCGAGCGAATTCGCCGCGGAGAAGAGGAGCTCGCGCGGGAGCGCGAGAAGGCGCGGCGGGAAGTCGAACGCCTCGCGGCGGAGCGGCAGGCCGCCGCCGCGGAGCGTGAGCGGATGCTCGAAAACGGGCTCGCCGGGTTCGAACGCGCGAAGAAGGATCTCGCTCGGCGCGTCGAGGCCGAGATCGAGGCCATTCGCGAGGAAGCCGCGCGCCATGCGAGCGACTCGGCCGCGCAGGTGATCTCGAAAGCGGAAGAACAGGCGACGGCTGCCGTCGTCCAAGAGGCGAGGGAGGAAAGGCGCGTGCGCGCAGAGGCGCTCACGCCCGGAGACCGCGCGCGGCTCCGCGGGACGCAATCGGAAGGCCGGGTCGGCTCCATCGAGGGCGAGAACGCCTGGCTCGAGGTCGGTGGAAAGCGACTGCTCACTGCGTTGACGGAGCTGGAGAGAATCGAGAGCGCGGCCTCCTCCCTCTCCCGGCGGGAGAGGGTCGGGGTGAGGGAAGTGACCGGGCCGACAACGCCGGACCTCGCCGCCACGACGCCGGAAGTCAACGTCATCGGACAGCGCCTCGAGCAGGCGATCGAAGAGGTCGAAAAGGCCCTGGATGGCGCCGTTCTCGCCGGCGTCGAACGTTTCCGCGTCGTTCACGGCCATGGCACGGGAAGGCTGCGGAAGGGGTTGAGAGATCATCTGAGAAAGCACCCGGCAGTTTCTCGGCTTCGCGCTGCGGATCCGCGCGAAGGTGGGAACGGCGCGACGGTAGTGGATCTCAAATGAGTGACCTCGACATCAACGACAACGTCCTCGCCGAGCTGCGAAGCGTCGCCGACATCGTCGAGGTCGCGGGCGAGCACACGCGCTTGAAGAAAGCGGGACGCTCGTGGAAAGGGCTCTGCCCGTTCCACAACGAGCGGACGCCCTCGTTTACAGTCGACCGAGAGAAAGGTCTCTATCATTGCTTCGGCTGCGGCGCCGGCGGCGACGTGATCCACTTCGTTCGTCAGATCGATCGCCTCGACTTCCCGGAAGCCGTCGAGGCCCTCGCCTCTCGATTCGGCATCCCGATTCCTAAGCGGCCCTCCCGTGGACCGCGCGACGAGCAGCGCGAGAGGTTGTATGCCGCAATCGCGGCCGCGCAGCGCTTCTACGCCGAGGAGCTCTCGAATCCGGTCAGCCGCGGCGCGCAGTATCTGGAGGAGCGCGCCGTCCCTCATGAAGTCGCGAAAGCGCTTGGACTCGGATACGCGCCCGAGGGATGGGAGAACCTCGCGAAGGGCCTCCAGGGAAAGTTCCCCGAACGCCTTCTCGTCGACGCCGGACTGCTCCAGCCTCGTGCGCAAGGCAGCGGTGCGTACGACCGCTTTCGCAACCGGCTGCTCTTCGTCGTGCGCGACGAGCGCGGTCGTCCGGTCGGATTCGGCGGGCGAGCGCTCGCCGCCGAGGATCAGCCGAAGTACTTGAACTCGCCCGAGTCGCCGGTCTTCCAAAAGAAGCGCCTGTTGTACGGCTTGACCGAAGCGCGGGAGGCAATTCGTCGCCGCGAGCGCGCAGTCGTCGTCGAGGGCTACTTCGACCACCTCGCGCTGTTCCTCGCCGGCGTCGAGGAGACGGTCGCATCGATGGGCACGGCGCTCACTCCCGAGCAGGCCGGCCGGTTGAAGCGGCTCGCCCCGCGCGTCGTCCTCTGCTACGACGGCGACGTCGCCGGCCACGCCGCTGCTCGCACGGCGCTCCCGCATCTCCTGGCGCAGGGCCTCGAAGTCTCGGTCGCGCGATTGCCCGCCGACGAAGACCCCGACGACGTCCGTCGGCGCGAGGGCCCGGAGGCTCTCGCTGCGCGGATCGAAGAAGCGCCCCCGTATCTGTCGTGGCTGCTCGACGAGCTGCGTCCGGCCGCGGCGTATCTCTCGCCCGAAGAGAAAAAAGATAGGATTCGAGCGATCCTGGATGTCTTGACCGCAATCCCCGATCGGATCCTCCGGTACGAGGAATATCGCCGTGTTTCACTCGATGTGGGCGTGCCCGTCGAAGTTCTCTGGACTAGCGAGCCGCCGGGCCGCGTCGTGGGTTCGGCGCCGCCGGCGGGGCCTCCGTCTGGAGGCGTTCAGCCGCGGGGCGGCGGCCCCTCCGGCGCGGTGGGAGGGCACCATGTGCCGGGAACGCAAGGGAATGGGTCGGTGTTATATGGCGGGGAGATACCCGCCGCAGAGCGAAGGCTGCTCCAACTGCTGATTCGCGGCGGCGAGCACATCTCCTTGATTCGCGGGCACTTACGCTCCGAACACCTGACGCATCCGGGTGTGCGGGGGCTGATCGAGACGTTCGGAAAGGGCGGGGACGATTCAGAAGCGGTTGATTTTCACCGGCTGCTGGCTCACCTTAGAGAATCGAGCGACATCTCTCTCGTCTCCCGCCTCGCGCTCGAGGAGAGTCCCGAGCCGACGGAGGGGGAAGTTTTGCGGCTGCTCCGGCGGCTGGAGAGGAAATATCTAGAACGAGAGCAGGCGGCCATCCAGGAGGAGATCCGGCGCGCCGAGGCGGCGGACCGTGGGGACGAGCTGTCTCGGCTGCTCAGGCGAAAGCAGGAGCTCGGCAAGAAGATCGTGGAGCTCAAGCGTTCGACGGTGTGAAAGGAACGAATTTGATCATCGAGGAAAAATATCCGGAGGTCCAGATCCTCTTCAAGGAGGGGAAGAACAAGGGCTATCTGCTCTACGAAGAGATCCAGACGGTGCTCTCCGACGAGGTCGTCGGAAGCCCACGGGACCTCGAGCAGGTCTACGAGCGCTTCTTCGACCTCGGGATCGAAATCGTCACCGATCCGGACCGTGCGGCCCGGAAACGGGCGGCTCTCGACGCGGAGACCGCGGAAGAGGCCCGTGAGGCGGTCGAAAAGACAAACGATCCCGTCCGCATGTATCTGCGCGAGATGGGCACGGTCAAGCTCCTCGACCGCGAGGGAGAGGTGCGCATCGCGAAGCGCATCGAGCAGGGCGAGGCCAAGATTTACCAGGCGCTCGCGAACAACCCGGTCGTGCTCGAAGAGATTCTAAAGCTCCTCGAGAACGCGGGTCGCGACTCGCGGATGGTCAACGAGCTCGTCAACCTTTCCGAAGACGCCGAGGATCTCGACGACCGCGCGGCACAGCGCATCGAGACAGTTCTCGCCACCTTCAAGAAGATCGGGACGCTCGACAAGGACATCAAGCGGATGAAGTTCAAGGCGCGCACCATCAAGAAGGGCACGAAGGCCCTCGCGCGCACCGAAGCCTCGATCGACCGGCGGATCGCCGACATGGCAAAGCTGATCCGCGCCGCGGACTTCACGCCGGCGGTCCTCAATCGAGCAATCGGGATTCTGAAGGACATCGACCGGCAGATGTCGGTTCCCGAGTCAACGATCCGGCAGGACACGACCACGCTGAAGAAGGAGAAGAACGCGACCCGGATCGACTTCTACAAGCGGCGCATCACGAAGTACCGCAAGACTCTCCGCGAGCTCGAGCAGAAGTTCGGCGTCTCGCACGAAGACGTCAAGAAGACTTTGCGGCAAGTGCGAGAAGGTGAGGACGAGGCCGACCAGGCGAAGCACGAATTGATCGTGGCGAACCTGCGGCTCGTCGTCTCCATCGCTAAGAAGTACACGAACCGCGGGCTGCAGTTTCTCGACCTGATCCAGGAGGGAAACATCGGCCTGATGAAGGCGGTGGAGAAGTTCGAGTACCGCCGGGGCTACAAGTTCTCGACCTACGCCACCTGGTGGATCCGCCAGGCGATCACCCGCGCCATCGCGGACCAGGCGCGCACGATCCGCATCCCGGTCCACATGATCGAGACGATCAACAAGCTGACCCGCACCAGCCGTTCGCTGGTCCAGGAGCTCGGCCGCGAGCCCACCGCCGAGGAGATCGGCGAACGCATGGATCTCTCGGCCTCGAAGGTGCGGAAGATCATGAAGATCGCGCAGGAGCCGATCTCCTTGGAAACCCCGATCG
>DASXTN010000228.1:0-2414 GCA_036505435.1 Thermoanaerobaculia bacterium
TTCTCGAAGATCATCGCGAGGCAGCGGCCCGAGAGGGCGGTGCGCCAATCCTCCGCGCGGCTCTTGATTCGCGCGGCGAGATCGAGAAGCGCTTCGATGTCGGCGGGCGCCCAGTCGTTCTCGTTGACGTAGTCCCGCTTCATTCCGTTCTCCAGATCACCGTGCCGGTTTCACCGTCGAGCGCCGAGGAGAGGCATTCAGCTCGCGTAATCAGAACTTCCCGCCCCCCGGCTTCGACGAAGCGGACCGCGGCGTCGATCTTCGGTCCCATGCTGCCGGGGGGAAACTGGCCTTCGGCCAGGAGCCGGCGAGCGGTCGCCACGTCGAGCCGGGGAAGCGGTGTCTCCGTCGGCTTTCCGAAGTCCCGCGAGACCCGCTCGACACCCGTCAGAATCACGAAGAGATCCGCGGAGAGGGACGCCGCGAGCATCGACGCCGCGTAGTCCTTGTCGATCACCGCTTCGACGCCGCGGATTTCTCCCTCCTCGGGAAGGACGACCGGAACGCCGCCGCCGCCCGCGGCAATGACGACCGATCCGCGGTTGACGAGCGCGGCGATCACGTCCACGTTGCGGATTGCGAGCGGCTTCGGAGAGGCGACGACCTTCCGGAACCCGCGGCCGGCATCTTCGACCATCGTCCAGCCGGCAGTTTTCTGGATCGCTGCGGCCCGCTCGCGCGGGAAGAACGGACCGATCGGCTTGGAGGGCTCGAGAAAGGCCGGGTCGGCGGCATCCACCTCGACCTGCGTGATCAGCGTGACGACCCGCTTGCGGAAACCGCCCGCCTTGAGCTCGTTGTCGAACGCGAGCTCGAGGAGAAACCCCATCGAACCTTCCGTTTGCGCGACACACACATCGAGCGTTTGCGGCGGGATCTCCCGGGCCGCGATCTCCGCCTGAAGAAGGAGGTTTCCGACCTGCGGACCGTTCCCATGGACCACGATGAGCTCGTAGCCGCGGTTCAAGACGGGGAGAAGTTGGTGCACGGCTGTGCGCGCTCGCGCGAGCTGCCCTGCGGTGTCGCCCGAGTCCTCCGGGCGCAGCAGTGCATTGCCGCCAAAGGCGACGACCGCGAGCGGCCGGACGAACGGAAAGAACGGGGTACTCACGCGAGCTCTTCGCGCACCAGGGGCATCGTCATGCACCGCGGCCCTCCGCGCGCGCGGGAAAGCTCGTGCGCGGCCAGCCGCACCGCGTACTTCCTCGAACGGCGCAGGTCGAGTTCGCTTCGCCCGAGCAGCAGATCGGCTTCCTCGACGACCGAGTAGCCCACCTTCGCGAGCTCCTCGGCGGTCCGCTCGTTGCGGTCATAGATCAGAACCACCCCCGGCGCGAGCGCGAAGGCGTTCGCTCCGTCGGTCCACTGCTCGCGGCGCTCGGAAATCGGGTCGCTCCCGCCGCACCGCACCGGCTTCAAGTCGAGCCCCTGCTCTTTGAGACCGGAGAGGAGATCCTTCTCGGCGGTCCACGTGATGCCGCGGCGCGTCAGGTCGCACTGGTACACGTCGGCTTCCTCGGCGCCATCCGGAAGAATCATCGGCGCGTAGATCAGGCATTCGTCGCTCGAGATCATCGTGAAGACCGTGTCGAGGTGCATATATGACCGAGCCGGAGGGACCGCGACGACGAAAATCCTCCGGACCGGCGACTTCTCGTCGCGCAGCGTCTCGGCGAGTCGCTCGATCGTCGTCTTCTTGGTCCGTTCCGAGTAGCCCATGAGGAGCAGATCCTCACGGAGCACGAGGATGTCTCCACCCTCGAGGGTCGGGCGCATCCGAGCGTAGGAGGACGGCCGGCCATAATCCGCCGAGAACTCCTGAAACCAGAAGCGGTCCTCGCCCGAATCGGCGAAACGCGCGTGGTACCGCATGACGTAGCCGGAGAGGAGGGGCTCGCGAAGTCGTGCGGAGGTCGCCATGGAGCCTCGAATCGCGCGGTTCCCGACGACGACCAACGGATCGCGTTGGAAGAAGTAGTTCGGAATCGGCGGCAGCCAGTAGAGCTCGGACGGCGCGAGAGCGACGTCGGAGGCTGGCCGCTCGATCCCCGCCACGAGCGCTGACGCGAGCCGTTCAGCGGAAAGATCCCGAAGCCGGTAGTCCATGTCCGGACCCCAGCCGAGCGTCTCGCCCAGGTCCTCCATGATCTCCGCCCGTTGCTCCGGAACTTCGAGCACTTCCGCCAGGAGGTCCTGCACTTCGATCACCTCGTCGGCGACGTAGGCGAGCACCTGCTGAAACCGGCGGTGCTCCTCGCGTGCGCGGCTCCCGAAGAGGATGTCGTCGAAGAGCAACTCCTCCATCATCGCGGGCACCATCCGATCGATTTCGGGACCGGGCAGGTGAACGAGGACGGAGGAGAGCTTTCCGATCTCGGAGGTCACTCGGAGGGGCATCGGCGTTCCCGCGAGGG
>DASXTN010000229.1:0-2036 GCA_036505435.1 Thermoanaerobaculia bacterium
GAGGCCGACGACCGCGACGGGGATCATGATGTCCAACCGGATCTCCACGGGGCTTCGGAGACGCCGTGCGCTCTCGTAGATCAGCCAGGCGCACACGAGCAGCAGGAGCTGGGCGTTGACGAACGCCGCCAGCACCTCCGCGCGCGCGAGGCCGAACGTGTGACGGCTCGTCGGTGCACGCCCGGCGAGCGCCGTCGCCGCATAGGCGAGGGTCAGTGCGGCGACGTCCGCGAGCATGTGGTTGGCGTCGGCGACGAGAGCCAGGCTTCCGGACACGAGGCCGCCGGCGACTTCGAGAGCGAGGACCGAAAGCGTGACCGCGAGCGCGGCTCGGAGCCGGCGCTTTCGAGAGCCCGGATCGGCCACTCCGATGGCCTCGCCGGCCGAGGCTTCCGCTATGCTCCCCATCCCACGATCTTGTCTACCGTCGCGACCGCGATCGGATGATAGGTCGGGCGGGCCTTCCGATAGATGGCGAGGGCGCGCTCTTTACCCCCGGGCATTTTGACCAGCGCCTCGTAGAGCGGCTTCAGGAACTTCCGCCGCCCCATCGACGTCAGGAACTGCTCGAGCCGCGGGTAGGCCGGCTCGTAGCTGCTTGCAATCGCCATCGAGAGCCACTGGTTCGTAATCTCCGAGTTGCTCGAGTCACTCAGGTGGAACGCGCGATCGAGCTCGGACATTCGTTCGTGCCCGAGCGGAAGCGGTAGCGCGCGGAGGAAATGCAGCCACTCTTGCGTGCTCCAGGCTCCGGCCTCGATCCCGGAGGCCGGGACCTTCCCTTGCAGCCAGCGCGCCGCCTCCACCTCGACTCGATCGAACGCATCGGAGTGCGGTCGCGGAGCACCCGCCGGAATGCCCGGCTTCTCGATCCACTCTTCCACCGGAATCCGAGCCGCGAGGTCGGGATTCGGATCGAGAAGATTCGTTCGGAGATACCGAACGAAGTCCTCCGTCGTGATGCTCTGAAAGGCGAAGTGATCGAAGTAGCCCCGCAGAAAACGATCGAGCCGCTGGCGCCCGAAGGTCTCTTCGAGCTGCCGCAGGAACAGAGCTCCCTTCTCGTACGGAACGTCAGTGGCGCCGTCGTCGGGGTCTCGTCCCGCGAGGTCGATGTGGAGGACTTCGTCCTTCTCGGGAAGCTTGGCGATCTCCTTCCGGAGATCCTGGATACCGAGAACCGCCTCCATCTCGGCGAAACGGACCCCGTACACCCGCTCGAGGATCCTCCGCTCGATGTAGACCGTCATCCCCTCGTTCAACCAGAAGTCACGCCATGTCGCGTTCGTCACGAGGTTGCCCGCCCAGGAGTGGGCGAGCTCGTGCGCGACGAGGGCCACGAGGCTCCGGTCGCCGGCGAGGATCGTGGGGGTGGCGAACGTCAGCCTGGGGTTCTCCATGCCGCCGAAGGGGAAGCTCGGAGGAAGAACGAGCACGTCGTAACGCTCCCACCGGTAGGGGCCGAAGAGCCCTTCGGCCGCCCGGATCATCTCCTCGAGGTCCGCGAACTCCCGCGCCGCGCGTTCGACGACCGGTCGCTCCGCCCAAACCCCGGCGCGCGCGGAGATGGGGGCGAACGAAACGTCTCCGACGGCCAGAGCGATCAGATATGAGGGGATCGGCTGCGGCATCTCGAAGTCGTACTCGCCGTCGCGCGCGGCCTCCGGGTCGTTGTTCGCGCTCATCACCGCGACGAGGTTTTTCGGCGTCCGGACACGGGCGCGATACGTGATCCGGACCTGCGGCGAGTCCTGGAGCGGGATCCAGCTCCTCGCATGGATCGCCTGCGACTGCGTGAAGAGAAACGGGTCTTTCTTGCCGGCGGTCTGAGGCGGGTCGAGCCACTGGAGACCGGAAGCTTCCGGACCCGTCCCGTAGGTGATCCGGACACGCGTCGCGTCCTCGGCCAGCGTGATCGCGAGGGCGGAGCCGAGGATCTTGTCGGCAGGCGCGAGCGCGAACGCCGCGTTCGCCCAGCTCGAACCGTCGCGGGATGACTCAACCTTCTCGATTTCGAGAGCGCGGGTGTCGAGGAC
>DASXTN010000230.1:0-1737 GCA_036505435.1 Thermoanaerobaculia bacterium
CTGGCTCGTCTACTTCGCCGTGGACGACTGCGACAAGAGCGTCGAGAAGGCGAAGGGACTCGGTGCGAACGTGACCATGCCGCCGATGGACATCGAGAATGTCGGCCGCTTCGCGATGATGACCGATCCGCAAGGCGCGGCGTTCGCGGTGATCAAGCTGACGGCCGCGTAGCGGACGTCATCCCGAGCGCGAGCGAGGGATCTCTCAGATTTTCACGAACACCCTCTTGCGGTAGAGCAGTCCGAAGACCACCACCCAGATCGCGAGATAGGCGAGCGCGAACAGGAGCGATCCCAGCCTCGGGTCCGCAAAGCGGTCGAACACGGTTCGGTAGATCGTCGCGTAGAGCGAGCGCGGCTTTCCCTCCGGTCCGGGCAACTTGATCGCGAGCATGAGGATGGTCACGAGCGTCGACAACACGAACGCGGCGATCGAGTTGCGCCCGAGCCACTCGAACGGCCGCGCCCATCCTCTCCAGCCGCGGGCGTCGACGATCTCCAGGCAGAGCGCGAGGAACAAGGACGCGAGACCCGACATGAAGAGCGCGTACGAGGAGGTCCAGAGGTTCTTGTTGATCGGGAAGACGCGGCTCCAGAGCGCTCCCACGGCCAGTGCGAGCAGTCCGCCGACGACGAGCCCGGTGATCCTGTGCCTGACCTTCGAAGAGACCAGCCATTCTCCGGCGAGCGCCCCAAGGAGCGTCGTCGCGACCGCCGGGATGGTCGAGAGCGGCCCCTCCGGATCCCAGCCCGGCTTCCAGGTATGCGCTCCCAACATGGCTCGGTCGACGTAGGCCGCGAGGTTTCCCTCGACATCCAGGCGTCCCACGCCGAACCCGGGCACCGGCACGAGCGCCATCAACGCCCAGTAGCCGAGAAGGAGAGCCGCGGCAACCGCGAGAACGCCGCGGCGACCCAGGAGGAGGAAAACCGCGGACGCGACGAGATAGACGATCCCGATCCGCTGCAGGACGCCCGGAATTCTCACGTGCTCCTTGTGGAAGAGAAAGAAAGACAGGACGTTCAGCGCGAAGCCCACCCCGAAGATGATCGCGCCGCGCTTGACCGAATGGAGGAGAAGCTCGCGCCGCGCGGCTCCCTGCGACACGCGTCGCGCGAACGAGATCGCCATCGAGACGCCGACGATGAAGAGAAAGAACGGGAAAATCGTGTCGGTCGCCGTCCAGCCGTGCCATTCCGCGTGGAGGAGCGGCGGATAAACGTGCGCCCACGTGCCCGGCGTGTTGACGACGGTCATCCCGGCGATCGTCAGCCCACGGAAGACGTCGAGGGCGAGAAGCCGGGAAGATGGGCGATCGGCGCTCAGCGGGAGAAACGTCCTGCGAGCCCGTCCGGCTCTTTACCGGCGGTGAGCCGCCCAACCACTTCCAGCTTCTCGAGATCGATGACCGAAACGACGTCGGCGTTCGTCGACGCGACCCAGGCCCGCTTGCCGTCGGGCGCGATCAGCAACCCCACCGGCACAGGACTTTTGCCGAAGCGCGTCGAAAACAAGCGTGTCTCGGTCCCGGCCGCAACCGCCTCGCGGTCGAGCCCCATGCGCTTGATCTCCTTGCGCGACCCGACATCGAAGACCGCGACGTCTCCGGACTGCGCGCACGACACGAGCGCGCGCTTGCCGTCCGGCGTGATTTTCACGCGAATGGGGAACTTCGGCGCGGGAACCGTCGTGAGAACCTCGAGACTCTTCGCATCGACCACAGAGACCGTGTCGGC
>DASXTN010000231.1:0-9571 GCA_036505435.1 Thermoanaerobaculia bacterium
CAAGTTTCGCACCCAGACTTCCTCGGTGAGCGAGAGTGTGATCGCCTGCTGTGAGCGATAGAAGACGTCCCAGAAGATCACGGCGCCCAGCAGAAAGAGCAGAGCGCGGGGCGCCGCCAGCTTCTGGAAGTAGACCGTCACGAAGCCCCAGACGAGAAGGTCCATGACCGGCCAGAAGAAAACCTCCATCGCCCGGGCGAGACTTCTCCGATAGAGATACAGGTAGCGGAGCAGAAGGGCGGCGATCCGTCCCCACACTAGCCGAGCCCTCCGCCGCGCGCGATCGTAATGAAGACCTTTTCGAGCGACTCCTCGTCAGCGCGCTCGAGGATCTCGCGGGGTGTTCCCTCGGCGACGACCCGTCCCCGCGACAGGAAGATCACCCGATCACACACGAGCTCGATCTCCCGCATGTTATGGGAGGTGTACACGATCGTCACCCGCCTCTCGCGCTGCACCCGCTTCAACGCCGAACGGACCTTTTCCGCGATGTCGGGATCGAGGCTCGCGGTCGGCTCGTCCAAGAACAGGACCTCGGGATCGTTCAGGAACGCCTTGCAGAGGTTGACGCGCGTGACCTGCCCCGACGACAGCTTTCCGGTGACCGTGTCCGCGACTTCGGGGATCTCGAAGAGCTCCAGGAGCCGGGCGATGCGCTGCCGGCGGTCGGTCACCCCGTAGAGCCGCGCGAAAACCTCGAGGTTCTCGCGAACCGAGAGGTTGAAAGGAAGCGAGACGTAAGCCGAGGAGAAGTTGACCCGCTGGAGGATCTCGCGCCTATGGCGGGCGATATCGAGACCGAAGAGTCGGACGCGGCCGGACGTCGGGGCGGTCAAGCCCAGCAAAAGCTGGATCGTCGTCGTTTTTCCGGCGCCGTTCGGGCCGAGCAGGCCAAGGATCTCTCCGCGCCGGACGGCGAAGGACAGGTCGCGCACCGCCGTCACGGCGTCGAAGCGCTTCGTGAGGTTCTCGACCTCGATGACAGGCTGCGGCCCCTCGGTCACTTTCATAGTCGGCACGACGTGAAAACGAAGCGATTGTAGGCGGCGAGAGCGGCCGGGCGCGTCCTAGAATAAAACCGCTCCATGCCCCAGGACGCCTCCTCCCCCGACGACCGCCTCCTTCACGCAACCGTCCTCGTCGAGATCGGAGAGCTGTACGACGCGGAGCTCGAGGTCGCAGCGGCTCTCGAGGCACGCCCCGAGGACCTGACCGCTCTCGATCTGCTCGCGAAGATCAAGCACATTCGCGGAGAGTTGTCGGCGGCGGTCGCCTGTTGGGCGCAGGTGCACGCGAAGACGCCAGCATACGGAGAAGGTCTGATGCGGCTGTCCTCGATCCTGCAGCTCGCGCGGGAGACGGAGCTGGGAGCCGGGGAGTTTCTCGTGCTCGGTCCCTATCAGCTCTGGCGAAAACCGGCCGCGCACCTCGAGCTCGAGGAAGTTTTTCGAATGTTCCTGGCCCGCCGTCCGATCGAGGCGATGGCGCGATGCGACGACCTCGCGGAGAAGTACCGCGGTGGCGACGCCGAGCTCTTCAAGCTTTCCGTCCTCGCGAAAGGGTGGATCGCGCAGCTCTCCGGTGATCTCGACCAGGCCCGCTCGATCCTGGAGGACCTTGGATCCGAGCGAGGTTTCGAGACCGACAGCGACCGGATCCTGGCGCTCGCGCGGCTGTACGAGCGCATCGGCTCGCCGGAGCTCCTGGAGCGCGCTGTCCAGATCTATCGACACTTCGAGCGCCACCGGGAGAAGGTCTCGGTCTTCGGCCACCTTGCCTCGCTCTTCCGGCGCTTGGGACGGGAGGCCGAGGCCGACGAGTACGAGCGCCTGTTCACAGACCTCTTCCGAAAGCGTATGCACCGCCCGTCGTTCCGTGAGACGGTGTGGATCGCGGCGCGGCGCTACATCCCGCTGTGGAAGCTCCTTCGGATTCAGTTTCCCGAGACCGAGTCCTCTCCCGACGGCTTCCCGCGCGAAAAAGCGATCGGCCTCGCTCTGCGGGGCGAGTGGAAAGAAGCGCGCGACCTCTTCGCGCGCGGAGGAGAGGTCATGGACTCGAAATACCTCGCCGACCTCTCCGCGCTCGACGGATCGCCGGAGCACGCGGTCAGTCTCTACATCCAGAGCCTGGAAGCCGACCCGGGCGACCTCGTCGTCGTCGAGTGGCTCCTCGAGCACTACGCGGCGGTCGGATCGCTGCGGATCGCGAACTACTTCCGGCAGCCGGACGCCGCCGAGCGCTCTTTTCGCCTTCTCGAATCGGCTTTGCGGGCGTCCCCGCGCAGGCCGAGCCTGTGGCGTGAGATGGCGTCCTTTCACCGGATCGTCGGTCGAGACGGCGAGGCGGCCCGCTGCTTCGAACGCGCCGCGGCGCTCGAGGAGTGGGCGACCCGCGACCAGCAACCGGTCGGCCGAGTCCTCGCCGACGCGGTCTACCGGTTCGTCGGCCGCGCCAAGGGATTGATCCACGAGATCTGGGCGGCGCGTCGTCCGGCGCCCCGCGGCCGGGGAGGTTTTTTAGAGGAGATCCTCGGGAATCTCACGCCGGAGATGACGCAGCTCGTCCGAAACACGTTTCTCTCTGTCCGCGAGTACGCGCGTTCGAGATGGCCCCCGCAGACCCGGGACATCCTGGACTTCAACTACACCTACAAGGTGACGAAGGAGGACGAGCCCTCCGGCGGGACGTCCGCCGCGCTTCCGTCGGCCCTCGCTTTTCTCTCCGTCTTTCTGGAGCGTCCCGTTCCCCAGGACATGGCCTCGAGCGGCGTTTTGATCGCGGATTCGCACGACGTGCAGGTCGTCCGTCCGATCGGAGACCCCGAATACAAGGTCCGAGGCGCTTACAACCGGAATCTGCGCCGGGTCATCCTTCCCGAGGGGAATCGCGCCGATCTCGAAGCCAACCCGCTCGTTCCCGCACCGGTCTGCCGGGAGATCGTCCGGTACGCCGCGACTCTCGACGACGCCGTCGTCCTCGCGTTCGGCGAGGACGTCTGGATCGCGTAGGGGAACAACTTGCGATCCGTTTGAGGACCTTGCGGCCTTCCCCGGAATCGGCCGGCGGGGGACCTTGCGGTCCCCCCATAACCCCCGCCGGCGGGGCCTTGCGGTCCCTCAGTGGACTCGGATCGGCTTTGGGGTCGTGATCTGGCCGGGTTCCTTAGGGATCCGGACCTCCAGCATGCCGTCGCGGAGCTCGGCCTTGGGCTCGACCGGCCGGGACAGGGCGGGCAGCAGGACAACCCGGCGGAACGGGCCCACCGGACACTCGGCCATGCGCAGGCGGAACTCGTGGCTCCCCGGCGCGCGCCGAGTTCCCGTGATCGTCAGCAGTTTTCCATGCGTGACGATCTCGACCTGCTCTCGCGTCACTCCGGGCAAGTCCACACTGACCAAGATCTCCGTGTCGCTTTCCCAGACCGACAGCGGCGGGCTCCAGGCCAGCTTCGGCCGGCTGTCGAGCTCGATCTGATTCAAGACCTGGAGCAGACGGTCGAGCTGCTTCTCGACGTGTTGGGCCGGATCCTTTTCGGCGGGAATGGGCGCGTACGGTGTCTCTCCCGGCGGTGCGTCCCGTCCGGTAACGGTCCGGTAGAGCTGCTCCAGCCGTCCAATGCTCTCGTCGATCGCCGGCATTGCGGCGGCCTGTTCGCTTTCCATCATCAGCTTCGTCCTCCTTCTTCTGAGTTTCCTCCTCTCCTCGGGCGTCTCTCGAGTGGGTTCGCCAGCTTCCGAAAAGAAGGGCGAGGCCCTCCGGCCCCGCCCTCTTGCGCTACCGATTCCTCCTCCTTCTCAGTAGATCGTCACGACGGGTGGAATCGGGAGCTGCGCGTACGGAAAAGTCTGTGCGATCCGTGCTGCGAGAAGCGGGTCGACCCACATGGGAACGGGACTCGTGTGCGCCAATCCCGCCACCAGCGGGTTCACTCCGATCCCGAACGCCGCGCCTGTCGGTTGCTGCGGAAAGCCCGTCGGGATGAAACCGGGGAAGTAGCCCTGCGTCGGCGTCGGCCCGAACGGAGAAGCGAAGGGAACCGCTCCCGTCTGACCGAGACCGGACTGGGCGAACTGGCCGATCCCCGACTGGGCGAAGGGATTCTGTCCGAGGCCGCTGTGCGTGAGGCCGAATCCATACTCCGCGCCGAAACCCGGAGTCTGGCCCGTGCCGACTCCGCCCTGCACGCCGGTCGCGGCCCCCGACAGCCCGTGGACCGACAGGCGAACCTGATTCAGCGCATCGATGCATTGATTGATCCGGTCGTTCAGCAGCTGAAGTTTCCGGATGTCGACTTTCGCAGTTTCCATCGTGTCTGCCTCCTTTGGTTGAGGGTTACAAACTTCCGCCATGACCCCTGAACCGTAGCCGTCACGGACGAGAAGGACAATCCGGCGATTCCCTGCATCGGACGGGGGAAAAACCCTGAGGCCTACGCGCGGAAAAGAACTACGGCTGGATCACACCGCGGCGGATCGCGTATCGGACGAGCCCCGCGGTGTCGTGGATTTCCAGCTTCTTCATGATGCGCGTGCGATGCGACTCAGCGGTCTTCGCGCTCACACCGAGGATGTGCGCGATCTGCTTGGTCGTCCGGCCTTCCGCGACGAGCTGGAGGACTTCTCTCTCGCGCTGGGTCAACGGATCCTCGGGCAGGGACTTGCGGCCGAGATACGCGTCGACGACGACGCGCGAGACCGCCGGCGAGAGATAGATCTCGCCGCGGCATACTTCCTGGATCGCACGGACGAGGTGCGAAGCGGCCTGGGATTTCAGGACGTAACCGCGGAATCCGGCATGAAGGGCTGCAAGCACGTACTGGTCCTCGGTGTGCATCGTCAGCGCGATCGTGCGCACGCGCGGACAGCTCTCCCGGATCGCTCGGGTGGCGTCGATTCCGTTCAGCCTGGGCATCGCGAGGTCGAGGATCGCGACGTCCGGGAGGAGCTCTTTTGCGAGCCGCGTCGCCTCGCGGCCATCCGATGCCTCCCCGACGACATCGAAGCGTTCCCGTTCGAGCAACGCCTTCAGGCCCTGACGGACGACCACGTGGTCCTCGGCGATCAGAACGCGGCAGCTCATGGCCGGCTGCGAATCGGAATCTTCACGAGAAGCTCCGTTCCTCCGACCGATCGCGGACGGATCTTGAGCGTTCCTCCAAGAGCGTCGACTCGCTCCCGAATGCCGAGGAGGCCGAGCCCGCGCCGTCCCGAAGCTCCCGGGGCGAAGGGATTTCCTTTGATACCGATACCGTCATCTCGGATCGAGCAGCGCAAAGCGTCCGGCTCGCGCGCGAGCCTGATCGACGCGCGGGCTGCGCGCGCGTGGCGAGCGATGTTGGTCAGAGCCTCCTGGACGATCCGGTAGATGGCAGTCTCGACGAGCGGATCGAGGCGCCCCTTCGTCGACCCTTCCACAGAAAACGCGATCCCGGCCCGCGCCGCGAAGCCTTTCGCCAGGAACTCCAGGGCGGGTCCGAGGCCGAGGTCGTCCAAGATCGTGGGACGCAGCTCGTGGGAGAGCCGTCGAAGTCGGTCTTCCAGGCCGTCGAGCAGCTTCCGGACGGGGTCGAGCCGTCCTCGATCGGCTTCGGGCATCGCCTCGGCGATTTCCGCGAGTGCGAGATGAATCGACGCGGTGAGCTGCCCGGCTTCGTCGTGAAGCTCGCGGGCGATGCGGCGGGACTCCTTCTCCCGCGCCTGAAGGGAGCGGACTGCGAGGATCCGCAGCTCGTCGCGGTGCGCCAGCATCTGGCGATAGAGGGAGAGGTACCTCTGTTCGCTCTCCTTCAGCTTCTTCTCGACCCGCGTTCGCTTGCGGATGTCTCGGAGGGCCCACGCGAGAGCAACGCCGTGATGCGCCGAGGGCACCTTCGCGATCGTCAGAGCGGCGTCGAAGGGCTCGGCGTTGAAGGGCCTGACCCGGACGCGCAGCTCCTCGATCCCCTTACGGCGCGAGCGACGCAGCGCCTTCAAACGCGAACGAAACTCCCGACGGTCCTGCGGCCAAATGAAATGTGCGAGCGCCCGGCCGGCGAGATCCTTCCGAGGGACGCGGAGCAGAGCGCCTGCAACCCGATTGGCTTCCTCGATCTTTCCTTGGTCGTCTGTCGCGAGGTAACCGTCGGGCGCGAACTCGAAGAGAACGCGATATCGGTCGAACGGAAGGGCCGGGCGCGGAGTCCGCGTGCGCCGACGATCCGGGTCCGCCCAGAGATCACCGAGCGGCCGCCCCTGAGAATCCATGACCGGGCGGAAGGTGCCCTGGCCCATCCTTCCACCTCCTTCCAAAGCTCGCGCTGCGGCGGCCCACGGCCCGCGCTCAGGAACGAGTGATTTTTCTCGCTACTGTTTTTAGCCGACGGAGACGTGAAAAGCAAACGGTTGGGTTCGCTTACGCGCCCTCGAGCCTCGAACCTTGAAACCTTGAACCTCGTTTACGGGACGAGCGCGACAATCCGCAACGGTCCACCCGATCCGCCCCCGATCTTCATCGGCAGCGCGATGACCCACGCGCCTCGTTCCGGCACGCTTTCGAGGTCGTCTAAATTCTCGAGTCCGGGCACGTTGGCTTGCGCCGAGAGACGATGGACCGGAAAGTCCTTCGAAGGTCCATGGTCGATCGAGGCCGTGTCGACGCCGAGCGCGCCGACGCGGCGCTCGTGCACGAGAAATCGCGCCGCTTCGGCTCCATAAGAAGGAAAGTGGAGGTTCGATGCGTCGCCGGGAGTGTCGTCGCCGAGATAGCGTTTTCGGTTCGGCCACCGCTTGCTCCAGCCCGTACGAAGCAGAACGATCGCACCGCCCGGGATCGTTCCATGCTTCTTCTCCCAGGCCCGCACGTCGGCGAGCGCGAGCCGGTAGTCGGGATCTGCCGCGGCCGATTCCGACACATCGATGACGACCGCCGGCGCCACGAGCTGCCGCGCCGGGATCTGGTCGGCGGTCCTCTGACCTCTCCCGAAATGAATCGGCGCGTCGAGATGCGTTCCACCGTGCTCGGGCGCGCAGAACGAGTTCGCCGAGTAGAACCAACCCCCTTCGGTCATCCCGGAGGTGAGCGTGGTGAGCTCGAACTTCGTCGGAGAGGTCGGCCAATAGATCGTCTCCGAGTCGAAAGGGTGGGTCAGGTCGACGACCTTCGCCGTGCGCAGGTCGGGACTCGATGCGCGCGCCTTCGGCTGTTCGGCGACGACCGGAGCAGCCGCCCCGAATGCAGCGGCGAGAAAGAGAACCCCCGACGAAATCCGCATGGCTACTCCTCCGGCGCGCCTCCGGCGCGGGCCAAATGCTCGACTTTGATCGAGCCCGCTTTGAAGTTTCGGGCAGACGTGAGCATCTTCGAGATCGTGGAATCGAAGGAGGGCGCACCGCCGCGATGGAAGCGGAGCGGGTTCACGCGAGCGACGACGAACGCCTTCAGGTACGGGCTCTGGAGACCGCGCTCCTTCAGGGCGGCGACCGCATCGGTCACGGCAGAGTCGAGCTCCAGGATCTTCTCCGCACGATCTTTCCGCTTCTCGAGAGCCTTTGGAAGCGCCGCGTCAAAGAACTCTTCCACTTTCTTCAAGACCGGGTGGTAAGCCCCGCCGGAGAAGCGTCCGTTCTCCTCGTAGCAGAGTCCCAACGTCAGATACGCCGGCTCTTCGAACTCGAGCGCGTAGTCCTTCTCCGCGGTCGAGGAATCTTTCTCCGCGAGGTCCCGCGCCATCCTCACCGTCTCGAGAGCCTTCTCGCGAAGGTTGTGGGCCTTCTCGGTGTTCAAAGCGAGGATCTTGTAAGCGAGCTCCGGGTCCGGCAGTACCAGAGCTACGATCGATTTCGCGCCGAGCGCCCTCAACGCGGAGAGGCGATGGTGTCCGTTCGGGGTCCAGTAGATGCCGTCGTCCGTCCGAACCGCGATGATCGGGTCGAGAAACCGATCGAGGCGGTCGATCACGGCGGCGAGCCGCTTGACGTGCGCGGGCGAGACATCTCGCTGGAACGGAGTGGGGGCGACCTTCTCGATTGGAAGACCGGCGAGGACCTGCCAGCGCGCGCCGAGCGGATCCCGATACGCACCGAGGACCGATCCACCGTCCGTCTCGATGTCGACCTCGAGCTTTGCGACTTCCGGCGGGATCGCCTTCGCGCCGAGGTCGCCGGCGGTGAGCCCCCGCGATGCGGGCTCCGCTCCCTTCTTCTTTCGACGCGGCGGCATCGCAAGCCTCCCGAGTCGACCTATATTGTCATGCGGTGCAGTCCGTCAGATGGCCGGTCGCCTTCCGCGACGTGCTCGAAGCCCGGCGCCGCATTCGGTCTTATCTTCCGCCGACGCCGCTCCGACACTACGCCACCCTCGACGAAGCAGCGGGCGACGGGATCCGGGTGTGGGTCAAGCACGAGAACCACAACCCGACGAACTCCTTCAAGGCGCGCAACGCGATGTCGGTTCTGACGGCTCTTCCTCAAGAGGCGCGCAAGCGCGGCGTGGTGGGCGCGGCCAGGGGCTCGCCTGGGCAGGCGGACTTCTCGGCGCCCCGGTCGTCGTCTGCGTTCCTGTCGGGAACAATCCGGAGAAGAACGAAGCCATGCGCGGCTTCGGTGCCGAGCTCGTCGAGGAGGGACGCGACTACGATGAGTCCGTCGAGGTCGCACGGCGAATCGAGCGCGAGCGCGGAATGACGATGGTGCACTCCACCGACGACCCTCTCGTGATCGCCGGCGCAGCGACACTCACGCTGGAAATCCTCGAGGAACAGCCGGCCATCGAAGACATGGTGGTCGCGATTGGCGGCGGATCGCAGGCGGTCGGAGCGCTGACGGTGATCCGCGCGATCGCGCCGCACGTTCGCGTCTACGGCGTCCAGGCGGAGCGCGCCTCCGCGATCCACGATTCGTGGCACGCGGGGCGCGTCGTGACGCACGACTCCGCAGATACCTTCGCCGACGGATTGGCAACACGTCAGCCCTACGCGCTGACGTTCCCGGCCCTTCGCGAAGGGCTCTCCGGCTTCGTCACGGTCACGGAAGCCGAGATCGCCCAAGCGGTCCGGATCCTGCTCAAGACGACCCACAACCTTGCGGAGGGGGCCGGCGCGGCGGGTTTCGCCGGACTTCGCCGACTGGCGGGGGAGCTCGAGGGAAAAGACGTAGCGGTGATCCTCTCGGGTGGGAACATAGATGCCGAAACGCTTCGGAGGGTGATGGCGCACGAATTGTGAGCGGCGTCACGAACCGAAGCTGTGAGCTGTCCGATCTCAGTTCTCCGCTTCCGTCAACCTGGGGCATCATTGTGTCGTCAATTCAGCCAGACGGAGGACGTGATGAAGAAAACGGGTCTCGTGTCGGGCGCCCTGCTCTCGCTCGCCTTGGGGAGCACTTTCGTTTCGGCTGCTCCGCGCGTGCGCGTGGGACCGCGCGGCCGCGTGTACGTCCGCGTCGCCCCGCCTCGGGCGCGAGTCGAGGTACGGACGGCGGCGCCTTCAGGCCGGCACGTCTGGATCGCCGGATTCCACCGCTGGGACGGGAAGGCTTACGTGTGGGTGCCTGGGCGCTGGGAGCTCGGTCCACGGCCCGGGGCGGTCTGGGTG
>DASXTN010000232.1:0-5354 GCA_036505435.1 Thermoanaerobaculia bacterium
ACGAACTGCTGCGTCGCGGTCGTCGAAGGCGCCGCGCCGCAGGTCCTCGCAAATCGCGAGGGGAGCCGAACGACGCCGTCGATCGTCGCGTTCACGGAGGACGGCGAGAGGCTCGTCGGCCAGATCGCGAAGCGGCAAGCGATCACGAACCCCGCTGCGACCGTCTTCGCCGTCAAGCGTCTCGTCGGGCGGAAGTTCGATTCTCACGAAACCGCTCACGCGCGCGAGATCCTTCCCTACGAGATCGCCCGCGCCGCGAACGGCGACGTCCAGATTCACGCGCGCGGCCGCGAGTACAGTCCGGAGGAGATCTCCGCCTTTATTCTCCAGGAGATCAAGGAATTCTCGGAGGAAGTTCTCGGCGAGGAGATCACCGAGGCGATCATCACGGTCCCGGCCTACTTCGACGATGCGCAGCGCCAGGCGACTCGCGACGCTGGCCGCATCGCCGGTCTTGACGTGCTCCGCATCATCAACGAGCCGACCGCGGCGGCGCTCGCGTACGGTCTCGACCGCAAAGGGAGCGAAGTCGTCGCGGTCTACGACCTGGGAGGCGGCACGTTCGACATCTCGATTCTGGAGCTCGGCGACGGGATCTACGAAGTCAAGGCGACCGCCGGGGACACGTATCTGGGCGGGGAGGACTTCGACAAGAAGATCATGGATTGGCTGCTCGAGGACTTCCACAAGAGCGCCGGGATCGACCTGAAACAGGACCGAATGGCGCTCCAACGCTTGAAGGAAGCCGCCGAGAAGGCGAAGTGCGAGCTCTCGAGCGCGATGGAGACGACGATCACGCTGCCGTTCATCTCCGCCGACGCCTCCGGGCCCAAGCACATCAACCGGACCTTGACGCGCGACCGGTTCGAGCAGCTCGTCGCTGACCTGATCGACCGCACCGCGGCGCCCTGTCTCGACGCGCTCGCGTCGGCGAAGCTCCAGCCGTCCGACGTCGATCAGGTCATCCTGGTGGGGGGACAGACGAGGACGCCGAAAGTGCAGCGTATGGTTGCGGAGCTGTTCGGCCGGGACCCTTCCCGCGAGATCAATCCGGATGAGGTCGTGGCGATCGGCGCCGCGATTCAGGGAGGCGTGCTCAAAGGGGAGATCAAGGAGGTGGTGCTTCTCGACGTCACACCGCTGTCGCTCGGGATCGAGACGCACGGTGGCATGCTCGAGAGATTGATCGAGCGCAACTCCACGATTCCGACGAAGAACACGAAAGTGTTCACGACGGTCGCCGACAACCAGTCCGTCGTGGAGATCCACGTGCTTCAGGGGGAGCGTGAGCTCGCGAAAGAGAACAAGTCTCTCGGCCGTTTCGAGCTCGTCGGAATCCCGACGGCCCCGCGCGGCGTTCCGCAGATCGAAGTGACTTTTGCGATCGACTCGAACGGCATCGTCAACGTCTCGGCGCGGGACCTCGCGACGGGAAAGGCGCAGGGGATGCAGATCAACCCGGCCGGTGGACTCAGCCAGTCGGAGATCGACCGAATCATCCGCGATGCCTCGGCCTTTGCCGCGGCCGACAGCGAGCGCCGCGAGCTCGCCCAGATTCGCAATCGGCTCGAGGGGATGCTTTCTTCAAACGAGCGCGTGCTCGCCGAGTTCGCCGCCGTGCTCTCGGACGACGAGCGAGAGCGCATCGAAGAGACGCTGCAGCGCTCGAGAGAAATGGCGTCCAGTGAGTCACGCGACGCTCTGAACGAGGCGCTGTTCGACATGCAGGGGGTTTCCAAGGTCTTGACCCGGGTCATGCTGCAACGCGCGGGCGGCGGCGCCGCTGCTCCGACACCATAGAGAGATGAGTCCGCGCCGCGATTACTACGAGGTCCTGGGTGTCGGCCGTGATGCCGACGTTCAACAGCTCAAGTCCGCCTACCGAAAGCTCGCTCGGGAGTTCCACCCGGATCGAAACCGCGAGGACCCGAACGCCGCGGAGAGCTTCAAGGAGGCATCGGAGGCCTACGCCATACTCTCGGACCCGCAGAAGCGCGAGCGGTACGATCGGTTCGGGCACGCGGGCGTGAGAGGCGCCGCCGGCGGCGGAGGCGGATTCGGCGGCTTCGATCCGTCCATCTTTGCCGACTTCTCCGACCTCTTCGGCGATCTCTTCGGCTTCTCTGGTCCGCGGGAGACCCGGATGGCCGGCAGCGATCTCGTCTACCGGATGGAGATCACGTTGAAGGATGCCGCCTTCGGCGTGGAAGCGCCCGTCGTCGTTTCGCGGCTCGAGCGATGCGACGCATGCAAAGGCAACGGCGCGGAGCCGGGCTCGCGGCCGATCACTTGTCCCGCCTGCCGCGGCCGTGGTCGTCAGCGCATCTCACAGGGCTTCCTCATGATCACGCGCTCGTGCCCGAATTGCGGCGGAGACGGGAAGGTCATCGAGAAACCGTGCCGCGAATGCCGGGGCGAAGGCCGACGCCGGGGACAGCGGAAGCTCGAGATTCGGATTCCTCCCGGCGTCGAGACCAGTTCTCGCCTGCGTCTCGCAGGCGAAGGAGACGCCGGACCGACGGGGGGCCCGCCGGGCGACCTCTACGTAGTCTTGACGGTTCTGGCGCAGGAGCCATTCGAGCGCGAAGGCGAAAACCTGGTCCTGAAGCTCGACCTGCCGTTCCCGACGCTCGTTCTTGGTGGAGAGATCTCCGTGCCAACTCTCGAAGGGGAGCCGGAGACAGTGACGATCCCCCCGGGAACCCAGGTCGGGAGCGAGCTGAAACTCAAAGGGCGCGGTGTCGGCCGGCTCGGGCGCAGCGGTCGAGGCGACCTCGTGATTCGCACCAGCGTCGCGGTTCCAGAGAAGCCTTCGGCGAAGGAGAAGGAGCTTCTGCGCGCGTACGGCGAGGCGATCGGAGCCCCGATCGGGGGGAAGAGCGTCCTCGACAAGGCGAAGAAGATATTCTCGTAGAGGCTCTCGGTCGTCGGTCCTCAGTTTGAGCTGAGCACCGAACACTGAGAACCGAGAACTTGCTTCGGCTGAAGTACTCCCGCCTCACGGTGCCACGACGGGCGAAAGACGACATCGTCATCGGTCTGCTCTTTCTCTTCGATCCGCTCGGCTTTCTCGAGCGCGGGCCCGATCTCGTCGCGTTCTTTCGAGAAGCCGAGAGAGCGCGCGCGGCGAGCGCAGCGCTCGAGGATTCGCGCGTTCGCCACGAGCTCGTCACGAACATTGCCGAAGAGGATCCGTTCGAAGCGTACCGAGCGGCTTCTCGGCCATTTCCGGTCGGCAATCGGTTCTGGATCGATCCCGGACCGCCGACCGATTCTCCGGCCCCGGCCGGCCGGGTTGCTCTTCGGCTGCCGGCGTCGCGCGCGTTCGGAACGGGCGGGCACGAGTCCACGCGTCTCGCCCTCCTCGCGCTGGAAGAAGAAGCGCCGGAAGGCAGGCGCGTGCTCGATGTCGGAACGGGATCCGGCGTCCTGGCACTCGCCGCGGTCGCGGTCGGGGCAGAGCGCGCATTCGGCATCGACACGGACCCGGAGGCGATTTTCGTCGCGCGCGAAAACCTCGCGCTTCACCCCTTCGGAAGTCGTGTCGCGCTTTTTGCCGGCGAGGTCGGCGCGCTGACGGGAACCTTTCCGGTCGTCGTGGCGAACCTCCTGCCGGACGAGCTTCTGCCGATGCGCTCGAGCGTTTGGGCTCGGGTCGCGTCGAAAGGGCACTTGATCGTTTCGGGAATTCCCGCGGAGCGCGAGGCGGAGATTCTGGCGAAGCTCCGTGGGCGCCACTGGACCCTCGCGGGATGCCGGAGGGAGAACGAGTGGACGTGCGCGACCCTCGAGCGCGGCTGATCGTCGAGACGCTTCCGGCGCCAGGAGAGACCGTCCCGATCGCTCCGGAAGAAACCGCGCACGCGCGCGCCCGGCGGCTCACGACGGGCGATCCGGTCGTTCTCCTGGACGGGAGCGGCCGGGTGGCCGCCGCGCAGGTGGTGCGACTGACCCACCGGGAAGTGTTCGTCCGGGTTTCCGCGATCCTTCCGGCAGAGCGGCGTCGACCGCGGCCCGCTCTTTTCGTCGCGGCGGTACGCGCGCACCGGATCTCCTGGATCGTCGAAAAGGCCACGGAGCTCGGCGCCGGCCGTGTGACGCTCATCGAGAGCGGCCGCACACAATCGTTCCGAGCGTCGCCGCGGCTGCTGCTGAAACTCGATCGCGTCGCGCGGGAAGCGGCGAAGCAGTGCGGACGCGCCGAGTGGCCGGGAGTCTCGGGACCCGTCTCGTTCGCGCACTCTCTCGAAGAAGTCGCCGACCATCGGCTCCTGCTCGATTTCGACGGCGATCGTTTTCCGGAACGTCTCGCGCCCACATCGGCGGCGCTCCTCGTCGGACCGGAAGGCGGCTGGACGGAGGAGGAGAGAGGCACGGCTTCGCAGCGCGGCTGGACGGTCGTGAGGCTTCCCGCGGGAAAGCTTCGCGCGGAGACGGCGGCGGTCGCGGGACTCGTGTTGCTGCGCGCGGCGTTCGAACGATTTCGTTGACACACTCTCCGCCTCGGCGGATACTCGCGCGACCCCGGTCAACTCCTCTCACCGGAGGCCTACCCGATGTCCTACGAAGAAGTTCGGAAAGTCTGGATGAACGGCCGGCTCGTGGATTTCGCCGACGCGAAGATCCACGCGTTCTCGCACGTCTTCCACTACGGCTCGGCAATGTTCGAAGGGTTGCGCGTGTACAAGACGCGCAACGGACCGGCCGCCTTCCGGCTGGACGATCACATCGATCGCCTTTACCACTCGTGCAAGGTGTATCGGATGGAGATTCCGTACAACGCCGCGGAGTTCAAGGAGGCGATCTTCGACACGATCCGCGCGAACGGCTTCGGCGCCTGCTATGTCCGGCCGCTCATCTATCGCGGGTTGGGCGCGCTCGGAGTCAACCCGTTCAAGAGCCCGGTCGACGTGATCATCGCGGTCTGGAAGTGGGGGCAGTATCTGGGCGACGATGCCGTCGAGAACGGCGTCGATGTCTGCGTGTCTTCGTGGAACCGCATGGCACCGAACACCTTTCCGGCGATGGCGAAGGCAACCGGTAACTACTTGAACTCGATGCTCATCAAAATGGAGGCGATCACCAATGGCTACACCGAAGGAATCGCGCTCGACAGCGCGGGTCGCATCTCGGAGGGCAGCGGTGAGAACGTCTTCCTCGTCTACCGCGGACGGATCCTGACACCGCCGCTCGCCGGCTCGATCCTGCCCGGAATCACACGCGAGACCGTGATCACCCTTGCGCGCGACGCGGGATACACCGTTGCCGAGCAGCAGATCGCCCGCGAGATGCTCTACATCGCCGACGAGGTCTTCTTTACCGGCACGGCGGCCGAGATCACGCCCGTCCGGTCC
>DASXTN010000233.1:0-3939 GCA_036505435.1 Thermoanaerobaculia bacterium
CCCGCGGACGAGTTCGCGTCGGCCGCGCTTGCCCGCATGGAGGAGGCGAAGATCACTTCACTCTTCGTGCTCGACGGAGACGGCCGGCTGGCCGGCGCGATCCACATGCACGATCTGCTGTCCGCGGGAGTCTCTTGAGGAGACCCCGCCGATCGTCTTCGGTCCCGATCAAGGCTCTTTTTTTCGACGTCGACGGCGTGCTGACCGACGGGCGTCTGTACATGGACGATCGCGGGCGCGAGCTCAAGGTGTTCGACACGAAGGACGGACACGGCGTCAAGATGGCGATCGCCGCCGGGCTCAAGGTCGTGTGGATTTCCGGCCGGGATTCCACCGCGACCGCCCGGCGGGCCCGCGACCTCGGGGTCCGGCTCTGCTACCAGCGAGTCGGCGACAAAGGAGCTCTCTATCGGAGGCTTTGCCGCCGCTGGTCGATCGATCCGGCGGAGACGGCGGCCATCGGGGACGACGAGCCGGACGTCCCGCTGCTCGAAGCGGCCGGGTTCTCGGCGTGCCCCGCCGACGCCGCGCCGGCCGCCCGCGCGGCTGCGCAGACCGTGCTCGAGCATCCCGGCGGCCGGGGCGCGGTGCGGGAGTTCGTCGAACGGGTGCTGGCGAGAAACGGGACGTCGCCGCTCAGGCCGGCTCACTCGGGCGGCGCCGCCGGAAGATCCATGAGATCCCGATCCCGAGCAGATAGAGCAGGAGCATCGGGAGCGCGAAGACGGTCTGGGTCGCGACATCGGGGGTCGGGGTGATCACGGCGGCGATGATGAAGACCACCAGCACGGCGTACTTGAACTTCTTCAGCAACCAACGCTCCGAAACGACGCCCATGCGGGTCAGGAAAAAGATCAGGATCGGCAGCTCGAAGCAGAGCCCCAGCCCCAGGATGATCTTCGTCGCGGTCGAAAGATATTCGTTGATGGTGATGACCGCCTGAAACCGCGTCCCCATGCCGACGAGGAAGCCGACGACGACCGGAAACGCCTCGAGGTAGCCGAACGCGCAGCCGGAGAGAAAGAAGAGAACGCTCGCGAACAGGAAAGGGATCGCAAACCGCTTTTCGCGACGATAGAGGGCCGGGGCGATGAAGAGCCAGAGCTGCCAGAGGATGACCGGCGAAGCGAGGATGAGCCCCCCCAGGAGGGCGACCCGGAAGTAGAGGAGAAACGGCTCGGTCAGAGTCGTGTACGCCAGGTTCTGGCCCGGGGGAAGGAAACGGCGGACGGGCCGCGCGAGGACTTCGAAGAGCCAGGGCGCGCGTGACCACGCGAACGTAAAGGCGACCCCGAGGGCGAACAGCGAGACGATCAGCCGCCGACGAAACTCCTCGAGGTGCTCGAAGAACCCCATTCGGGGAAGCTCCTCTTCGCCCGTGCGAAGCCTTCCGTTCGCCGAAGGCTCCGCCGGCTGCGACGGCGCTCCGCCGACGAGCCTCATCGCCGCGCTGCTCTCCGACGCGATCCGGTCAAGACGGCCGGATCGGCCCGGGCGGCGGAGTCGAAGAATCCTGGGAGGGTGTCTCCACCGACGGTGCAGGAGGAGGCGAAACGGACGTCGCCGTCGAAGCCGCGATCGTGTCGCGCAGCTCCCCCACCTGCTGCCGCATCGAGGAGATCTCGTCCTTGACCGATCCGACCTGCTGCTTTCCTTGCTCGATCTCGTCCTCGATGGTTCGTTTCAGGTCGTCGGACGCCCGTTTGAATTCGGCGAGACCGCGGCCGAGCGATTTGCCGAGCTCCGGCAGTTTTTTCGGCCCGAAGACGAGCAGAGCAACGAGAAAAATGAGGACGAGCTCGGGCATTCCGATGGGGCCGAACATGTTTGTCTACTCCGTAATGGATTCTACGACGAGTGTCCGTGCCGTACCGCGGAACCCCGTTTCCGGAAGACTTCGCCGAACCGGCATGCCACAATGACGCTTCCAGGAGGAAACGAGTGAGCTCGACCCGATCCCGCTTTCTAATTGCCGTCCTGCTCTTGGCGGTTTCGACGCTGGCAGGAGGCGCCTTCGCTGCGATCCTGTTCGCGTCAACCGAACGAGAGGCGCCGCCGCTCGACGAGTACGCGGACATCCTGACCACGCTCTCGGAGTGGTCGCCTCAGGCGATCGCGCCCGAGCAGTTCGTGTACGCCTCGATCCACGGAATGCTCTCCCGGCTCGACCCGCACACCGCGTTCCTCGAACCCGAAGACTTCTCGGCGATGCGGGAGAAGCAGCAGGGCTCGTTCTTCGGGCTCGGGATCCAGATCCAGAAACGGATGGGGCGCATCACGGTGATCGCGCCGATGGAAGGCACGCCTGCCTACAAGCTGGGCATCCGGGCGGGCGACGTCATCACCCACATCGAGGACGAGGAGATCAAAGAGGACGTCTCGACCGACGAAGTCGTCCGAAAGCTTCGCGGACCCAAAGGCAGTCAGGTCACGATCACGATCCGCCGGGCCGGTATCGACGAGCCGATCCGCATGACGATCACCCGCGCCGAGATCCCCACCTTTTCCGTCCGGTACGCGTTCATGCTGGCGCCCGAAGTGGGGTACGTCCTGCTTGCCGACTTCACCCACACCTCCAGCCGCGAGTTGAAATCGGCGATCGGGCGGCTGGAGAAGCAGGGGATGAAAAAGCTGCTGCTCGACCTTCGCGGCAACCCGGGCGGTGTGCTCGAGCAGTCGGTGGACGTCGCCGACGTCTTCCTGGAGCGCGGCTCGAAGGTCGTTTACACCCGCGGCCGGACGAGCTCCTCCGCGCAGGACTATCTCGCTCCGGGGGACGGGTACCACTTCGACAAGCCGCTGGTGGTTCTCGTCAACCGCGGATCCGCTTCCGCATCGGAGATCGTCGCGGGCGCGATCCAGGACCACGACCGCGGGCTGATCGTCGGACAGCGCACGTGGGGCAAGGGGCTCGTCCAGAGCGTCTACACGCTGCCCTATGGTGCCGGTCTTGCGCTGACGACGGCGAAGTACTACACGCCGTCCGGGCGATGGATCCAGAGGGACTACACCGACCTGCTCGCCTACGTGAACCCGAACGACTCCGACACTCCCGGGGAAGAGCCAGAGCCCGCGAGAAAGGAGGGGGAGGTCTTCTACACGGACGCGGGAAGGGTGGTCTACGCGGCCGGAGGGATCACTCCAGACGTTCTCGTCAAGAACAACCGGGACTCGAAGCTGCTGACACAGGTGCTCGCGCGCAACCTCCCGTTCAACTTCGCCGTGAACTGGCTCGTGAAGCACCCGGACGTTCCGAGGGACGTCGCGTTGACTCCTGCGATCAGAGACGAATTCTTCCGCTTCGCCGAATCATCCAAGTTCTCGACGGCGGAGGAGTTGAAGCGCGCTTGGAACGAGGACCCTAACCGGCAGCTCGTGGACCTCGCAATCCGAATCGAGCTCGTGAACGCGAAGTACGGACTCGAGGCGGGATGGGCCGTCCGCGCCACCGGGGACACCCAGATTCAGAAGGCGGTCACGGAGTTCGGGGAGGCCGAGCGGATCGCTTCGCTCCCCAAAAAGAAGAATCCCGCGCGCGCTTCCAAGACGTAGGGGCGGGCCTTCCGGCACCGTTTTCTTCGCGGCGCGAGGAGTCTCCGCGAAGTAACCGAGCGGAGGGGCCTCGCGCCGCGGGAGCGGGAGCGCGGCGAGGGATCAGGCGCTCGGTCGAGGCTGGCTTGCCGAGCCGAGCGCCGGTGGCAAAGCCAGATCCCGAGCAAGCGACCGCGACGGTTACCGGTGGGTCAGCGCGTTGTTGTTGACGACGAACTTCCGGCGGCCGATCTCCGATCGCCTCGGCACGCCGAAGGTCCGGTCCACCACGTAGATGACGAGGTCGTGCTCGGAGTCGGAGAGGCGCGTCGTGTCGAGCGGGAACGAGAACCCGACTGAAACCGAAGGAGCCCGTGGATCGGTCGCCGGCACGTCCGGTCGCGACAG